>JAZUMM010000171.1:0-9222 GCA_045603625.1 Acutalibacteraceae bacterium
TGGTGCTTGTTGACCTTGATAAAGCAGGTCTCCTTTTCGACGCTCCTAAATTTGAACACGAATATCCGCATTGCTGGAGATGTGACACACCTCTTATCTACTATGCAAGAGAATCCTGGTTCATTAAGATGACAGAGGTTAAGGATGATCTTATTAAAAATAATAATACAATTAACTGGATTCCTGAAAGCATTGGTAAAGGACGTTTCGGCGACTGGCTTCAGAATGTTCAGGACTGGGGTATTTCCAGAAACAGATATTGGGGTACACCACTTAATATCTGGGAATGTGAATGTGGTCATCGCCACTCTATCGGCTCAATTGAAGAGCTTAAATCAATGAGCTCTAATTGTCCTGATGAAATTGAGCTTCACAGACCATATATTGATGCAGTTACAATTAAGTGTCCTGAATGCGGTAAGGAAATGACACGTGTTCCTGAGGTTATTGACTGCTGGTTTGACTCAGGTGCAATGCCTTTTGCTCAGCACCACTATCCTTTTGAAAATAAAGATTTGTTTGAGTCACAGTTCCCGGCAGACTTTATTTCAGAAGCAGTTGACCAGACTCGTGGTTGGTTCTATTCACTTCTTGCAATTTCAACACTTATTTTCAATAAAGCACCATACAAAAACGTTATTGTTCTTGGTCACGTGCAAGATGAAAACGGTCAGAAGATGAGTAAATCAAAGGGTAACGCAGTTGACCCGTTTGATGCGCTCGAAAGCTACGGTGCAGATGCTATACGTTGGTATTTCTACACTAACTCTGCTCCTTGGCTTCCAAACCGTTTCCACGGTAAAGCAGTTATTGAAGGCCAAAGAAAGTTTATGGGCACACTCTGGAACACATATGCTTTCTACGTGCTTTATGCAAATATTGATAAGTTTGACCCTACAAAGCATAACCTTGCAGATTGTAAGCTTACAGTAATGGATAAGTGGCTCCTTTCAAAGCTTAATTCTATGGTTAAAACTGTTGATGATAATCTTGCAAACTACAAGATTCCTGAAGCAGCAAAGGCACTTCAGGAGTTTACAGATGAAATGAGTAACTGGTATGTTCGTCGCGGTCGTGAGCGTTACTGGGTACAGGGTGAAACAGAAGATAAAACTGCAGCATATATGACACTTTACACTGCACTTACAACAACAGCAAAGGCAGCGGCACCAATGGTTCCGTTTATGGCAGAAGCAATTTACAGAAACCTTGTTTGCAGTGTAGATAAATCTGCTCCGGAAAGTGTTCACCTTTGCTCATTCCCTGAAGTTAACGAGAGCCTTATTGACAAAGAGCTTGAAAAGAATATGGATGAGGTTGTTAGTATTGTTGTTCTCGGCAGAGCTGCAAGAAACGGCTCCAATATGAAAAACCGCCAACCTCTCAGCACAATGTATGTTCAGTGTGAAAAACAGGTTGAAGGCTACTTTACAGATATTATCCGTGAAGAGCTTAACGTTAAGAGCGTTGACTTTATTGAAGATGCTTCAAGCCTTGTTTCATATATCTTTAAGCCACAGCTTCGTACAGTTGGTCCTAAATTCGGCAAGCAGCTTGGCGAAATCAGAACTGCTCTTGATGCTTTGGATTCATCTGCAAAAGCAACACTTGATGCAGAAGGTAAAATTACACTTAACCTTCCAAGCGGTGACGTTGAGCTTCTTACAGAGGATATTCTTCTTGAAACAAAGCAAAAAGAAGGCGTGTTCACAGTATCTGACAGAGGCGTGACAGTTGCCCTTGATACTGCTCTTACACCTGAGCTTATTGAAGAAGGCTTTGTAAAAGAGCTTATCAGTAAAATTCAGACAATGAGAAAAGATTCAGATTTCAATGTTATGGATAGAATAAACGTTACTCTTTCAGGTAATGCAAAGGTTCTTGAAATTGCAAAGAAGAATGAAGCAACTATTTCAACAGTTGTTCTTTCCGATTCTATTACCGAAGGTGATGGAAACGGTAAGGAATGGGATATTAACGGTGAAAAAGTAACAATCTCCGTTGCAAGAGTTTAATATTTGGCGAATAACTTTGGCTTGCTTTTTTGTAGTATTTATACATTATATTAACAATCACTCACAGCTACTGCTGTGAGTGATTTATTTTATATGATAAAATAAATAATATTGCTTTTAAAAATATGATATGCTATAATACGTATGCTACACATCTTAATATTGCACGAAGCAGGGGAATACTATTGGTAAAAATGTATTCTCTCTCCCTGACTTTGTGCAGATGTGTAGCAACATTGAGGGAAGCATTTTTCAGTGCGTTCCTTCGGGTTCGCACTTTTTTATTGGAGGGGATTTTATGTCAATTTATAAGAAAATGTATTATCATTTATTTAATTGTGTAACAGATGCTTTGGAAGAAGCTGATATTGATAAAGTAAAAGAAATATTAAAAAATGCGCAGATAGAAACAGAAGAAATTTATATTAGTAGTGATGAATAACTAAAAAAACAGAACCCTGCTCATCAGAGCAGGGTTCCGTTTTTTAGTGTGAGGGGTTCAAATGGTTATTTTTTTGGAATCATATAAATATTTCCTTGGTATTCATTTGGCGTACTGTCTTCAAATTCAACCATAACGTAGGTGGCGTTATTGTTACCTATAAGGTAGTGAGTGTAGCCGTCTTCAATATATTTTTCAATTTCTTTTTTGTCGGTTACCTCTTTTATAGGGGCATCGCTGTACGCCTCAACATCTTGAAGTAAATAGAAGTTTGAAGTGAAATATGGGTTTAATAAATCAATTGCATTGCCTTTATTGAGATTTTTTGAGGTCCATTCGGCAAGCTCTTTGAAATCAGCAATGTATAATTTTTTAACCTCTCGTTTGTCTGTGAGTAAATTAATCAAATCATATTTTTCAAGAACTGCAATTGTATTTTCCATAGAGTCGTAAATTGGCGTTGTAAAGAAAAATTCATTGGTGTATAAAGTTTTTTCAATCGAAAGTGTTTTGTTCGTGAAGGTTTTGAAGCTGATTTGACCTAGTGATTTTTCTGTTGGTCTGAACCATTCCTGAGAACTGAGTGCAAGTATATCTTTTTCAACTGCTTTTCTCAATTCATAAGACTGTTCATAAGTTAACATAGCTCCTATTTCTGTTTTTTTGTTATATTTTGACGTGATTTCTACTTTTGAATTTTCGGTTAAAACCGTAATAGGTTCTTTATTGGTGCTATCTTCGTCAACATTGTAATTATCTTCAGGTAAAAGGTATCCTGATATTAATTTTTTTGTTGCTTCACACTCCCAAAGCTTCAGACCTTTTTCAATTGTTGAATCACTTAAATAGTTATACGTTCTTTGTTGAACTGTGCCATCCTTTAATTGGTAGGTTATATCAATTTTTGAAACGCTTTCGGTTTTTTTATCTTTAAGAATATTTTTGTGAATATCAAGAACCAGCTCAATATCCTCTTTGTTTGTAATTAAGGTATATTGTCCTGAGGAAGCATACGTGTCATCTAAATAAGATGAATAATTAATTGTAGGAACAAAGTTTGAAAACGGATACGTTATTGATACGTATTCAATTTCTGCAGCTGTTGGCAGCTTGTTAAACGTACCGAATATTCCCGATAAGCCTATTAAGCTTACTATGCCTGTTAATACTGCTATGGTAGCTCCGGCTGCAAGTGCTACTTTAAATTTTTTGAATGTGAAATGAACGGCAAAGTTGCAAAGAATTGCACCTAAAAAACCAAGAAGAATAGTTATAACTATTGTCATAACGGTTATTTTTGTGTTTGTCAGAGGGTAGTAGTAACTGCGTACCATTTCAAATCCGAAAAAGGCAAAGAACAGCGGAAGTGATAAAGATATTATATAAACCGTGCCTGTTTTTGCACCTTTAAATCCGATTATTTCAGGCTTATAACCTTTTGCAAAATATGCTTTTGTAGCAAACAAAATAATAATTGAAATTATTATCCATATGGATGAAGCAATAATTCTCCCTGTAAAGTTGTTGGTGTAAACAGATTGAGTTTTAATTGCAGTTAAACCGAAATCGTCAATGCAAAGAGGGTTAATTAATTCAAGCATTTCTGTAAAAGATGTTGCACTTACACCGTTATAACCGTAAAGTGAGAACGAAAATACCTGCTCAGATAAAAATGTCATTGCAAAAGGAAGAATCAAAAAAGACAGGCTTGATATAACCGCTTCTATTGTTCTTCCGCAAAAATGGCAACAGAAAACGGTAATGGCATAAATAACCAGTAGTATTTGCAAATAAACTATAACGTGTATTATCCATCCTTTCAGAATGTTGAAATCAAATCCAAAATAACTCACGTTAACCCCAAGAGAAATACCTTTTACAGTAAGTGCAATAAGAATCATTGTTATTAAAGGTAATGCGGCTCTGTTTGTATATAGCTTTTTCCTTTTTATTGCAAAGCTTAAAAAAGTATAGCAGCAATCTTTGCGGTGTAAAAAATTAAATTGAATAATTGCTATTATAAAAGGAATTGTTAAAGAAATTATATCCAGTTCACCGGCAACAAAGTTATATTCATATATTTTTGTTGTCAGCATATCGTAAAGACCAAGCTTAATTGTGTGGTCGGGAGAAAAATATGGTGCCAGAGTTCCTATAACCGATAGAATTAAAAAAACCATTAAGCAAACAACGGTAATAGGTGATAAGCCGTTCAAAACGTCTTTTATCATAGTATGTTTATTTAAAGATACGTTTGATTTTTTCATTGTCTGTCTGCGCCTCCGTTTCTTCTGAGAATACTTCTTCGAGTGTCAAAGCGGAACAATCAATGTCAGCAGGGCAGAGTAATCTGAGCTTGCTTAGCTGCTCCTCAATATTACCGCATAACGTAAAGGTTGCTCCCTTACCGCCAACCTTAAGGTGACGAAGTGTAAAGTCCTTAAAGGTATCCTTTGTAACGTTTTCGTTAAAGGTTACGTTAACTTTTCTGAAATCCTTGCTTATGTCATCAATAGATGTATTTAAAACAATTTTTGAGCCGTTCATAATTGCAATATGGTCGCATACTCCTGCAATTTCTGAAAGGTCATGAGAGCTGATTATAACGGATGCATCACATTCGTTGATGTATTCAAGAAGTAATTTTCGCACAACTTCTTTCTTGTGCGGGTCAAGACCGTCAAAGGTTTCGTCTATAAGCAGGTATTTAGGCTTTGAAGCAAAAGCAATTGCAAGGCCTGCCTGACGTGTCATACCCTTAGAAAAACCGCGTATAGGCTTTTTGAGGTCAAGAGCAAATAACTCACACAATGATTTAAGAGTTTCAAAGTCAAAGCTATCCATATAGCCTGCATAGAATTTTGCAGCTGAAAGAATAGTTGCACCCGTGGGGAAAAACATATTATCCGACAAGTAAAAAAGCGTTTTTCTTAAAGAGTCGTTATCAAAAACGTTTTCTCCATCCAGGTAAACCTCGCCTTTTTCTGCTTTAAACACACCGGCACAAACGTTTAAAAGCGTTGTTTTACCACAACCATTAAAGCCGGCAAGCCCAAAAACAGAACAGTCATCAACAACCAGGTTTATATTTTCAATGGCGGTAAAATTACCGTACTTTTTTGTTACAGATTTAATTTCAATCATCTGTATCACCCTTTTCGTATATTTCTTTTGTGAGCTCAATAATTCTTTCGGGAGAAATCCCTTTGGCTTTTGATGATGCTAATATTCTTCTTAATTCTTTTTCGGCATTATCAAGAACGATTTTGTTAGCAACTGCAGTTTTGCTTACAAATACACCTTTACCGAGAAGAGAATATGTAACCCTTTCTGCTTCAAGCTCCTGGTATGCACGTTTAACCGTGTTTACATTTAAGTCAAGGTCAGATGCAAGCTGACGTACAGACGGAAGCTTGTCATCGGTTTTTAATTCACCTGTGTTTATCATATTTAAAATTTGTTCCTTGATTTGTTCAAAAATAGGAGTTCTGCTTTTGGGGTCAATTAATATCATCATAGTCACCTCCTGTGTGCAACTGTGATAGCACACCTATCACAGTTTCAAAATAACATATAAAAATTCATTTGTCAACATAAAAATAAAAAAACTGCGAAGCAATAAATTTGCAACGCAGTTCCGGAATTTTGAATTTTTGGGTTTTTAATTTCAATATTCCACGCTCTGGGGTATTCCGCCGTTTTCACGTGATTTATCAGCCCTGTAAACACTTATGTGGCCTGCCATTGAATCGAATATTGAGGTGCAGGCAAGGCTCGGCTTTTCACCGCGTATAAACTTAACAAAGTCTGCTGCAAGTCTTTCATCACCGCCACCGTGACCGCCATAAGCACCAACCATATCACCTGTAACATTAAGGTCAATCTCTTCTACATCACATTCTTCATTAAATGCATCCGGAGATGGATTGATTTTTTTTACGGTATATTTTGATTCTTCAAAATTACCGCATATTTCACCCTTTGTACCGATAATATGTATTTTGCGAAGGCTCTGTGCTGAGCCGCCAACCATATTGTGTGTGCCTGTTGCACCGCTTGCGAAATTAACAAGCACGCTCTGATGGTCAACAACGTCGTTATCACATTTATAAATGCAACGGGCATAAGGTGAGTCACTTTTCATAAGAGCAATTTTATCTTCAATTGTTGGGTTTTCTATATGCTCTAATTTATCCCACACGTAAAATGCCCATCTGTCAGGATGGTCTATGTAAAGGCGTTTTGTTGAATAAACGCAAGAGTCTACGTAAGGACAATCAACCATACATATATTGCCTGCACCGTCAGGTGCATTTTCGGGCTTGAATTGATATTTTCCTCCGAAGGATGCAATCTGAACAGGCTTTGTTTCGCTCATAAACCACATCATAAGGTCAATATCGTGGCAGCATTTTGCCAAAAGCATAGTAGTGTGGCACTTTTTTGAATTAGACCATTTACCACGTACGTAGGATGTTGAAAGATGGTGATAGCTTACGTGCTCGGTTGTTTGAATATTTATAATTTCACCAATTTCGCCCTTTGTAATTCTTTCTTTAATACTGTAATAGAAAGGGGTATAGCGAAGCACGTGGCAAATCATTACCTTGGAATTATTCTTTTTTGCACATTCTTTTAAAAGAAGTGCTTCCTCCTCATTAACTGCAAAAGGTTTTTCAAGTAGCATATCGTAGCCACATTCAAGAAGGGGAACTGCAGTTTCAATGTGCTGCTCATCCATTGTGCCGTTGATTATTGTATCTGCAAGCTTACCGTGCTTTGCAAGCTCCTGTGCGCTTTCAAAGCACATATCCTCGGAAAATCCGAATTTGTCCATACACATTTTTCTGCGTACAGGATTAGGGTCGGCAACGCCGACAATTTTTAAAAGCTCAGGATTCGTTACAGCAAGCTCGCTGTAAACAAGAGCCCTGTGACCTGCGCCAACAATTATTGCGGTAACAGGCTTCATCTCCATAAAAATACCTCATTTATGCACTTTACGTACATCTTCAATGCCACGTAAAATATGCTCTTTCGCTTTTATTGCTTTTTCTAAAGGTAATGCATTAATATCTTTTAATGGGTAATCTATACCCAGGCTTTTATACTTTGCAACACCCATGGTGTGATATGGTAAAACATCCAATGCTTTAAGGTTACTGAGTTTACCTATAAAAGCTCCTAATCGGAACAAGTCACCCTCATCATCGGTGAATCCGGGAACGATAATGTGACGTATCCATAAAGAAATTTGTTTTTCTTCCGTAAAGTGTGCAAAAGCTAAAATGTTTTTGTTACTGTGACCTGTAAGAATTTTATGCTTTTCATCATCAATGTGCTTAATGTCAAGCATAATAAGGTCTGTATAATCAAGAAGAAGTGAAAATTTTTCGGTAAGAGACTCATTTTCAGGAACAAAGGTAATTCCTGACGTATCAATACAGGTGTGAATATTTTCTGCCTTTGCTTTTCTGAATAAATCAATCAAAAAATCAATTTGCAGAAGTGGTTCACCGCCTGTAACGGTAATACCGCCGTTATTATAAAAAGAACGGTTCTTGTTGAATTGGGAAATTACCTCGTCAGATGTGATTTCTGTACCGGTATTTACTTCCCACGTATCAGGGTTATGACAATAAAGGCAACGCATGGGACAGCCCTGCATAAATAAAACATATCTTATGCCGGGGCCATCAACCGTGCCGAAACTCTCTTTGGAGTGAATGTATCCTGTCATAATTATATCTGATTATGGAATGTTCTTGAAATAACTTCGTCTTGTTGTTCTTTTGTAAGCTTAATAAAGTTTACAGCGTATCCGCTAACACGAACTGTAAGTTGCGGGTATTTTTCGGGATGCGCTTGTGCATCAAGTAAAGTTTCTTTAGTAAAAACGTTTACGTTAAGATGGTGTCCGCCTTTTTGAGCATATCCGTCAAGAAGGCTTACAAGGTTGTCTATTTGGTTTTGTGTAGCAGCCATGGTAAATCTCCTTTAATAATTATTCATTAATATCTGTATCCAAGCCTTCAAAAAGTGTAGGTGAACTGCAAGCACCGCTTGCGCAACAGTCAATATCTATTGCAATGTCGCCCGCAAAGATTTTATCATCCTTACCAAGTGCACCCGGAATAATTGAGAAGGTGTTTGAAATGCCGTCCTGTGCATCAACAAAAGGAAGCTTTGCAACAGAAGCAAGTGATGAAATAGCGCCGTTTGTATCTCTTCTGTGCATTGGGTTAGCACCCGGAGCAAATGCTTCGCCGCGTTTTCTGCCGTCAGGAGTAGCACCTGTATTTTTACCGTAAACAACGTTTGAGGTGATTGTGAGAATTGAGGTTGTTGGTATACTGTCTCTGTAAGTGTGGTGCTTTCTGATATGTGTCATAAATCTGTGAACAATATCGTAAGCAATACTGTCAACACGGTCATCATCGTTACCGTATTTCGGGAAATCGCCTTCAACCTCGTAATCTACAACAATACCGTTTTCGTTACGGATGGTTTTTACTTTTGCATATTTTATTGCAGAAAGTGAGTCTGCAACAACAGAAAGACCTGCAATACCTGTTGCAAACCAGCGTGTTACTTTTTTGTCATGAAGAGCCATCTGAAGCTTTTCGTAGCAGTATTTATCGTGCATATAGTGAATGATGTTGAGTGTATGCACGTAAACCTTTGCAAGCCATTCCATCATAGCCTCGAATTTTTTCATAACCTCGTCATAATCAAGGTATTCGCTTGTAATGGGTCTGTATTCAG
>JAZUMM010000172.1:0-27547 GCA_045603625.1 Acutalibacteraceae bacterium
TTCTCTGTTGCAAGTACATATGGCTCACGAGCACCGTTCCAGTCAAAGCTTGTGTTGGGCATTGCTTCTGCAAAGTCAGCGTTTGGATAGAAGTCTGTCCACTGTCTCTGACCCTGGAAGCCTGCAGCGATAGCGTTGTGACCAACCATTTCTTCTTCGCAGCCCTCGGGAAGATTCTTGTTGCCGTTCATAAGGTCCTTGATGATGCACATCATCTTAACTGTGAACTCCCAATCCTTTTCCTTCTGCTCGTCGCTCTTCTTTACGAAGTCGGGGTTCTTGTCGAAGCCTTCCTTGCAGTTTTCTCTTACCCACTTGTAAGCCTTCTGATATTCTGCCTCGTCGTAGATGCCCTCAGACATTCGACGGATGATTTCTACCTCGTCAACTGATTCTACACGCATGCCGAGATAGTCCTCGAAGAAATCAGTATCAATTGATGAACCTGCAATACCCATACAGATTGAACCAATCTGAAGGTATGATTTGCCCTTCATTGTTGCTGCTGCAACTGCTGCTCTTGCAAAGCGAAGAAGCTTTTCTTCAACGTCTGCAGGGATTGTTGTATCGTCTGCATCCTGAACGTCTTTACCGTAAATACCGAATGCAGGTAGACCCTTTTGTGCATGTGCTGCAAGAACTGCTGCAAGATAAACAGCGCCCGGTCTCTCAGTTGCATTAAAGCCCCAAACACCTTTAATTGTTAATGGGTCCATATCCATTGTTTCGGAGCCGTAGCACCAGCAAGGAGTAACAGAAAGTGTAATCTGAACGCCTTCCTTCTGGAATTTGTTTGCACAAGCAGCTGCCTCTGCAACTCTACCGATTGTGGTATCGGCAATAACTACCTTAACCGGCTCACCGTTAGAATATTTAAGATTTTCTGTAAAAAGCTTTGCAGCAGACTTTGCCATGTTCATTGTTTGCTCTTCAAGAGATTCACGAACCTTAAGTGGACCACGTCTGCCATCGATAATTGGACGAATACCAATTACAGGATATTCGCTCAAGAATCTGTTCTCTGCCATAATTTGTCATCCTTTCGTTGTACAAAGTACAAAATATTACATTTAATAGTATATCACAAATAATATTCTTTTCAATTATTATAAAGTAAAATTTTTGCCCCTGATTATGTTGAAAATGACAAAATCACCGTGCAACTTTACGGTTGCACGGTGATTATTATGCAATTATTAATTATTTTAAAGGCTATGGTTTATTATTCAAGTATTCTTTTGAATTCTTCAAGAGCTTCTTCATTATATTTTTTATAATCACTTGTCATCATAGGCACCTTGCCGTCAATGAGCATCCTGAAGCCTTCTTCAACACCTTTAAGGTTATTCGGTACAAGAGTACCGTTGTTTTTTTGCATAAACGTTCTCGGCCCTGTAATATCTGTTGAAACTGCAGGAAGACCAAGAATATCTGCCTCTACAATAACAAGGCCAAAGCCTTCGTAATGAGATGCAAGAATAAATCCGTCACAAGCCTTTACAATAGGCAAAGGATTTGTCATGGAAAGAATAAGAATAACATTTTTACCACACGGCAAAGTTTTTACGTATTCGCAAAGGTCATCAAAAATACCGTCACGCTGAATACCGCCGATAATTATGAAATAAGTATTATTATTTTCCTTCCAGACATTATTGAATGCATCAATCATTCTCTTGTGGTCTTTTTCAGGTGAAAATCTGCCAACACTGATAAGAACCTTTGAATCGCTTGCAAGAATATCTTTAATTTCTTCTACTGTTTTATTGCTTTGTGTTACGCCTTCATCAAACTTAATTTCGCCATTACCGCGCTCAACAATTTCGTCATAAGAAATAATGTTGCGGGCAATAACAAAGTTATTTGTTTTCTTTACAAATTTTGCAGTAGATTTTTCAATATCCTCTGTTACAAGAGCAACCTTATCATAGTGCTTATATGCATATTTAAGAACTGAGTTCCTTTGGTTACCCTTAAGCTCAATTTCTTTATTCATATCGCTATGAACATAAATTGCGTTGTTACATTTAAATTGTGAAAAAAGAAGAATCATCTTTGTTTCGTAGCCGTTAAACTGAATTGCACTATCAAACTTAACGCCACCGAAGGTACGAAGAATTTCTGACTGCCATTCTTCTTTAAGGAATTTCATAATAAGGCAAAGCGGGAACCTGCCCTTATTAAAGCTCTGCCACATTTTTGTTTTTAAGTAGCTGATGTTAAATATACCTTGTATCGGGAAATAATTAACACCTTCAGGAAGAGCGGCAATTGTTTCCTGATGGAATTTACCTTTATCTGCAGGGAAAGAAACGTAATAGTTATTTTCAGATGTATCAAGGTTTTTAAGAAGATTAAATGCAGATGTTGTTATACCGTTCTGATCAAGGTTGCCAAGGTACATAATAACGTTCTTTTTACCGTTTCTGTTAAACGGAACCTCTTCAACCTTTTCGGATTTTTTGCCCTTGATTGTAAAATCAAGAACTGCTTTTGATGCACCTGCAAAATCAAATTCGCAATATTCCTTAAGGAATGCAGAATCATCATAATTTTTAGGTGAACGGATTTCTTCAAGCAATCCGTCAAGAGTTTTAACACTTGGGAAAGGAAGCTCAGAAAGTGGCTTGTAAACACCACGGTCTGCAAAATAATCCTCCTGGTCAAATGTGAAAAGAACTATCTTTTTTCTTGTATTTGCAAAATCATAAAAAACGCTGGAATAGTCTGTTACAAGACATTCTGCACAGTTAAGGAAATCGTAGGTTTCGTATTCTTCAGGGAAGTTACGTATATGTGTAAGAGCGCTGAAGTCAACATCCTTTTTAGCAATAGGGTGAAGGTTAAGGAACATAACCTCATCATCCTTTAAAAGCTTATCCAATTCATAAACGTAGTATTGGAAATAAACGTTTGCCTTTGTGCTTATATTACCTACCGCACCACGCCACGTTGGCATATATGCATAAACCTTTTTGCCCTCAAGACCCATTTCTTTGATTATCTGTTCACCGCGGTTTTCATTAAAGAACGCTGTATTTCGCGGATAACCTGCAAGTACAGATTCACCAAGAGCAATATTATCAAGCATATAATCTTCAACCATATGCTCCATTGTATACCTGTTAGGGTAAAGAAGATAATCGGCACAAACAAAGTTTTTCTGAGCATTACCGATACCGTGCATAGCATTACGTATACCCTTACCCAATGTTTTGAGTGGTGTACCGTGCCATGTATTAAGGTAAACCTGTCCTTCTTTTTTCAGGAAGAAAGGAAGGAAGGTATTGTCATTAAAAAGGTACTTTGCAGAAGCAAGAACCTTCATATATTCTTCGCTGGAAAGAACAACGGGAATAACACCTTTTATATTATATTTTTTGAACATCGTTTCAAATTTATTGATGTTACCCATACGACAGCTGAGATAGATTTTGTAATCCTTATACTCAGGGTTAGTTGCAAGCTCTTTTATAAGGTAGAACATATTACCGCTTAACTCGGTACCATGCTGCGACTCAAGAAGAATTGCATACTCGTCTATTTTAAGTTTTTTGTACCACTTAAGATACCTGTGTTTTGGTAAAGTAAAAAGATACCACTTATAGAAAGGATATTTTTTAAATCTTTCCAGAACCTTAGCCATAAATTTCTTCCACATACGAACCTCCGAAAAAGTTTGTAAATAAAATATATCATAAAAATGAAATAATATCTACACTTATTTCATTCTCATTGAAATGTCAAAAGCTTCCACAGAATGTGTAAGCGCGCCGATAGATAAAATATCAACACCCAAGGAAGCAACACTGCGCAGTCTTTCTTTTGTAAGGTTACCTGATGCCTCAAGCAAGGCTTTACCGTTTACAATTTCAACCGCCTTAGCCATAGTATCATTATCCATATTATCAAGCATTATTATATCTGCACCGGCAGACAAAGCCTCTTTTACTTCATCAAGAGTTCTTGTTTCAACCTCTATTTTTACAGTATGACCAATTTTTTCACGAAGTGCCTTTACAGCAGGAGTAATGCCACCTTTTGCATCAATATGGTTATCCTTAAGCATAGCACAATCAGAAAGATTATAGCGATGATTTTTACCGCCGCCGCAGGTTACCGCATATTTTTGTAAAGAGCGAAGACCGGGAAGTGTTTTGCGGGTATCGGCAATAGTGGCAGATGTACCTTCAATCTCTTTAACACAAGCATTTGTAAGACTTGCAATACCACTCATGTGCTGTATAAGGTTAAGAGCAGTTCTTTCGCCTTTAAGAAGACGTACCGTTTTGCCCTTAAGCTCTGCAATAAGGTCGCCTTTTTTAATTTCATCACCGTCTTTTTTGTATACGGTACAAGAAAAAGTATCGTCAAGAAGAGTAAACACTCTCATTGCAACATCTATACCGCAAAGCACACCATCTGCCTTGGCAATAAAAACTGCTTCGCTTTCTTCATTTTCATCTAAAAGATAGTCTGTTGCAACGTCTATATAGTTAATGTCCTCTTTAACAGCATTTTTAATAAGGTCATCAACATAAAATTGTGGTAAAATCATCTGTCTACCTCCTTGAGAATTATATAAGCAATAGTGGCAAGAGAAAGAGCCTCGCAATAATCAGCGGTAATTGCAAATTTCCCGTTTTTGAGCCTTTGCAAAATATCTTCAACTCTGTTTTTGGCTGTGTGTATTGCACCTTCGTCAGGAATAACAAAGTATGCTCTTTGAAGAATATCGCGTATTTCCGTTCTTGTACCCTTAGGCAACGGAGCTCCTTTTCTGTCAGGCTCGGTTTCCTTTTCAGGCACGGAAACACCGTAAAAGCCTGCATTTATACACCTTGTAATATCCTCTGCCGCCTTTCTTCCGAAAACTAGTGCCTCAAGAAGAGAGTTGCTTGCAAGACGGTTTTTACCGTGCACACCTGTACAGGAGCATTCACCTGCTGCATAAAGACGGGGAAGTGTTGTTCTTGCATTAAGGTCAACCTCAATACCGCCCATAAGATAATGCTGGCAAGGGAAAACAGGAATCAAATCTTTAGAAATATCCACGCCTTGCTTCAGGCAACCGTCGTATATTCCGGGGAAGCGCTTTTTAAGATACTCCTCGCCCTTATAACGAATATCAAGATAAAAATTATTACTGCCCAGACGACGAGATTCCATAATTATAGAACGGGAAACAACGTCACGCGGAGCAAGCTCAAGACGCTCATCATACCTGTCCATAAAGCGTTCCTTGTTGCAATTAAGAAGGTATGCACCTTCGCCACGCACCGCTTCACTTATAAGAAATTGCTCCCTGTTTGCACCGTTAAAGGCAGTTGGATGAAATTGCACGTAGCTGAGATTTTTTATAGCTGCGCCCATTTCATAAGCAAGCCTTATACCGTCACCTGTTGCAACTGACGGATTTGTTGTATATTTATAAACTCTGCCTATACCGCCTGAGGCAAGCAAGCAGAAATCTGCATAAACCATTTTAAATTCAGAGCCCTGCATAAGCTCAATTCTGAAGCCGTTTTTAATTCTGTCCATAGAAGTAACCATTGTATTATCTGCAATAGTTACGTTAGGAAGCTTCTCCACAGCGAGCATTAATTTATCTACCATTTCCTTACCGGAGGTATCTTTATGGTGAAGAATTCTTCTTCTGCAATGACCGCCTTCAAGTGTTTTTATAAGCTCGCCGTTTTCATCTCGGTCGTATTCTACGCCGTAGTCTATGGTTTTGAGTACGTCGAAGGGACCCTCTTTGCAAAGGTCGTTGACGGCATCAATATCATTTTCCCTTTTACCTGCAATAAGAGTATCCTCTATATGCAAATCGTAGCTGTCGTTTTCAAGGTCAAGAACACAAGCTACACCGCCTTGCGCAAGTGAGCTGTTTGACTGATGTCGCTCTTTTTTGGATACAATAAGAATATCTGTACTCTGCGGAAAGTTAAGAGCGGCATAAAGCCCTGCAATACCACTGCCCACAATAACAACAGTATACTTTTTATTTAATTCGGAAAGGTTCATTTCATTACCCCAATTCCAACATACGATTAATACTTACAAGTGCCTTTTGCCTTAATTCTTCAGGAAGCTCAATTTCTTCCCCGGCAGTACCCTCCAATGCATTTAAAACATCTTGAAGAGATATTTTTTTCATATCTTCACAACAAAGCTTTTCGGGAGCAAGCTGAATAAACCTTTCTCCATTTTCTTCATGAAGTGCAAGATAATCCACAACGCCTTTTTCGGTACCGATAATAACCTCGCCCGGTGTACTTTTAGCGTAATTAATAATTTCACTTGTTGCACCTATCATATCTGCAAGCTCAACAACCTCTTCAGGTGATTCGGGATGAACCGCAAACTTTGCAGACGGATATTTTTGCTTACAAGAAAGAACATCTTCTTTTGTAAGCTTTGCGTGTACGGGACAAAAACCATCCCACAAAATTATATTTTTATGAGGAAGACTCTTTTTAACAAAGGAACCTAAATGCCGGTCAGGAATAAAAAGAATTTTATCTGCCTCAAGCTTATTTACAATTTTAATTGCAGAAGAGCTTGTTACACAAACATCGCACTCTGCTTTAAGTGCGGCAGTTGTATTAATATATGCCACAACAACTGCATCAGGATTTTCTTGCTTGAACCTTTTTACCCTTTCAGGAGAAATCTGCTCTGCCATAGGGCAGGTTGCACTTGGTACAGGGAGAATCGTTTTTGTTTCGGGAGAAAGAATTTTAACACTTTCTGCCATAAAACGCACTCCGCACATAATAACCTTTTCTGCTTTAAGCTCTGCCGCTTTTTTGCTGAGGAAAAAACTATCGCCTGTAATATCTGCAACATCTATAATATCAGGCTCCTGATAAGTATGTGCAAGAATAACTGCTCCTGTTTCTTCTTTAAGGCGGATGATTTTGTTTTTAAGTTCATTAACCATTATAAAAATCCCCTTGCTTTATGGAATGACACACTTTTTCACATTATCATTCATTGTAATTATAACATTATTTTGCAGATTAGCAATATAAAAATCCCAAAAAATCACACATAAAATATGATTATTATTGTAAAATATACAAATATCTTCTTTTTAGTTGAAATATAACTCGATTTATTGTATCATAAACGTAATTGGATTAATTATAACTTGGAGGTAGAAATATGAATTCCTATCTTGAAAAAGATTTCAGTTTCCTTGAAAATGCCGACGCTGAGCTTTTTGAAGCTTTTCGTCAGGAGCAAATTCGTCAGAGCAGAAACATTGAGCTTATTGCAAGCGAAAACTATGCATCTGCAGCTGTTATGGCTGCAAGCGGCAGTATTTTTACAAACAAATATGCAGAAGGTTACCCTTCAAAAAGATATTACGGCGGTTGCGAATACGTTGACATTGCAGAAACACTTGCAATTGAAAGACTTAAAAAGCTTTTTGGTTGCGAATATGCAAACGTTCAACCTCATTCCGGCTCACAAGCAAACTTTGGTGTATACTTTGCACTTCTTCAACCGGGCGACACAGTTCTCGGTATGAGCCTTGCAGACGGTGGTCACCTTACTCACGGCTCACCTGTTAACGTAAGCGGTTCTTACTTTAACTTTGAAAGCTACGGTGTTGATGACAACGGCTTTTTAGATTACGATGCACTTGAAAAAAAAGCAATTGAGTGCAAGCCAAAAATGATTGTTGCAGGTGCATCTGCATACCCAAGAACAATCGACTTCAAAAAAATCCGCGAAATTGCCGATAAGGTAAACGCTTTATTTATGGTTGATATGGCACATATTGCAGGTCTTGTTGCTGCAGGTGTTCACCCATCTCCCGTTCCTTATGCACACGTTGTTACATCCACAACACACAAAACTCTTCGTGGTCCGCGTGGCGGTATTATTCTTACAAACGATGAGGAAATTGCAAAAAAAGTTAACAAAGCAATTTTCCCCGGCATACAAGGCGGTCCGCTTATGCACATTATTGCCGCAAAGGCAATATGCTTCGGTGAAGCACTTAAGCCTGAATTCAAAGAATACGGTAAAAAAGTTATTTCCAACTGTAAAGCTCTTGAAAATGCTCTTGCTGCGCAAGGCGTAGATATGGTTTCAGGCGGTTCAGATAACCATCTCCTTCTTCTTGACCTCAGAAGTCTCGGCATTACAGGTAAGGAGCTTGAACGCCGTCTTGATGAGGTTTACATCACAGTAAACAAAAACTCTATTCCTCGCGAGCCTGAAAAACCATTTGTTACAAGCGGTATACGTATTGGTACTGCCGCAGTTACAACAAGAGGCTTTGAAGCACAGGATATGGTTGATATTGCAGAATATATTAAGCTTGCTGCAACCGACTTTGAAAACAGTGCAGATTATATCCGCCAGAGTGTTACAAAAATCTGCAATAAATATCCTCTCTACAACGATTAATTTTCTACAAAACAAAACTGCTATGTTCAAAATGAACATAGCAGTTTTTTATTCAACTCATTTAAAAAGTTCAAGTGTTCTGTTATATGCACTTTTTACAGCATTCATTGTGTCTGCTCTGAATGCGCCTTCTTCAAGAGCCTTTACGCCCTCAATTGTACTGCCTGCCGGACTGCAAACCGCATCTTTTAATTTACCGGGATGCTCACCTGTTACGTTAAGCATTGTTGCAGAGCCTATAAGAGTCTGAGCCGCATAAAGAAGTGCCTTATCTCTGGAAAGACCGCACTCTACCGCACCGTCTGCAAGAGCCTCACAAAACATAAATACAAAAGCAGGACCACAGCCTGAAACAGCGGATGCGGCATCAATTTTATCTTCATCTATTTTATCAAGTACACCTGCATATTTCATTGCTTCAAGAAAATCATCAAGAACTTCTTTAGAAACAAATTCGTTTACAGTATAAAGAATCATACCTTCACCAACTGCAACAGGCATATTCGGCATTATTCTTATAACAGGACAATCAATCTGAGCCATTTGGCATATTGATGCAATCGGCACGCCTGCTGCCATTGAAACAAGAGTAAAATCTGTTGTTCTGTTTTCAATTACAGGTGCAATTTTTTCAAAAAGAGTTTTTAACATCTGAGGCTTAACGCCTAAAAAGATATAATCGCAATTTGCAACAATATACTCTGCATCTGCAATATTAACATCTGTTTCATCTGCAAAGGCTTTAACCTTTTTTGTATCAACATCAAAAACAAATATATTTTCTGCACCAACAGACTTTAACGCAGCTTTTGCAAGGGCACCGCCCATATTACCGCAACCAAGGAAACCTATTGTTTTCATAACAACACCTCTTAAAGTAACCGTATTTATCTTATCTGACCGTTACCTTTAATAATAAACTTATATGTAGTGAGCTCCTTAAGACCCATTGGTCCTCTGGCGTGAAGCTTCTGGGTAGAAATGCCCATTTCACAGCCGAGACCAAACTCACCGCCATCTGTAAAGCGTGTGGAAGCATTTACATACACGGCAGAGCTATCAACTGCCATGGTGAATTTTTGAGCATTTTCCTGTGACTGTGTAAGAATTGCCTCGCTATGACCTGTTGAATGCAATGAGATATGCTCAATTGCTTCATCAACGCCCTCCACAACCTTAACGCCTAAAATATAATCAAGGAATTCTGTATCAAAATCCTTATCACCGGCAGGTATACCGTCAATAATTTGTTGTGCCTCAGCACAAAGACGTAATTCAACGCCCTTAAGGCCCTTTGATTCTCTTTGTGAGCAAAGGCGCTCTTTTACAAGAGGAAGAAATTCCTTTGCAATACTTTTATGAACAAGCATAACCTCACAAGCGTTGCATACAGACGGTCTGCTTGTTTTTGCATTTTCAATAATATCAAGCGCTTTTTTAATATCTGCACTTTCATCAACGTAAATATGGCATATACCCGTACCTGTCTGAATACACGGAACCTTGGCATTTTCGGTAACTGCCTTTATGAGCCCTGCGCCGCCACGCGGAATTAAAAGGTCAACGTAACCAACCGCATTCATAAGCTCATTGGCACTTTGCCTTGTAGTATCCTGAACAAGATTAATAAGAGTTTCGGGAAGACCGCACTCCTTAAGGCCCATGCGCATTGCTTTTACTATTGCATCTGCAGAAAGAAACGCTTCCTTACCGCCACGAAGCACACAAGCATTACCGCTTTTAAGTGCAAGCGCCGCCGCATCGGAGGTAACGTTTGGTCGACTCTCGTATATAATTGCAACAACACCCATAGGAACTGCAGTTTTTTCAACAACAATTCCGCTTGGCCTTTCAACTCTGTCAAGCACCTCTCCGACAGGGTCGGGCAAAGCGGCAACCTGGCGTATACCCTCTGCCATACCATTTATTCTCTCTTCAGATAATGCCAATCTGTCAAGCATTACCTCAGAAATTGTGCCCTTTGCACGTTCCAGGTCCTTGGCATTTTCTTTAAGAATATCCTGAGCATTTAAAATAAGCGCATCTGCCATTTTTAAAAGTGCTTGATTTTTCTTTTCGGTAGAAAGAGAGCAAAGAACGGTTTTTACGCTCTTTGCATCCTTTAAAATATCAATAGTCTGTTTCATATTATCACTTCTTTGAAATAAATCTTGTGCCTACCTTTTCACCGTCAAGTATTTTATATAAAACTGAAGGTGAAGAGCCATTAGCAATTATAACGTCTGTGCCGCGCATAATACATCTTTTTGCGGCAGAAAGCTTTGTTGCCATACCGCCTGTACCCAAGCCACTTTGACTTTTACCGCCAAGTGCTTCAATTTCAGGTGTGATTTCCGTAATCTCCTCAATTAACTGAGCATTGGGGTCATTGTGCGGGTCAGAAGTGTAAAGCCCATCAATATCGCTGAGTAAAACAAGTAAATCTGCACTCATACTTACTGCAACAATAGCACCTAACGTATCATTGTCGCCAACTGAAATTTCATCTGTGTTAACAGTATCATTTTCATTAATAATAGGTAACACATTTAAATCAAGAAGACGGTTCATTGTTGTTTTTATGTTGTGGTACCTTACAGGGTCCTCAAGGTCAAGACCTGTAAGAAGAATCTGAGCTACTGTATGGTTATATTCGGAAAAAAGCTTATCGTATGTATACATAAGCTCACATTGACCGACTGCCGCTGCAGCCTGCTTTGTTGCCATATCTGTCGGTTTTTCTTTCAAAGAAAGCTTACCCACGCCCATACCTATGGCACCTGAAGAAACAAGTATCACCTCGTGACCTGCATTTTTAAGGTCAGAAAGAACCTTGCACAGCTCTTCAACGTGCCTTATATTAATACATCCTGTACTGTGCGCCAGCGTAGATGTACCTACTTTAACTACTATACGCATTTATATCACCATTAATCATCCTGAGAATTTACATTATCAGTTCTTGCTTTGAGCTTTTGTGCTCTTGTAACGGCAAGGTCTGCCATCATCTGCTCTTTGACTTTACCGTCAACGTTAAAGAACATAAGTGAAACTGCCTTACCTATTCTGCCTATTGCAGGAGCAAGCGCAAATACTGTCCAGATAGCCTTTAACATTACAGGGTCAGTCTGCGGAATAACAACTCCGTGAGAGTTAAGAAGAGGCTCATATTTAATAGCCGCAATAATAATACCGCTGAGAATTGTTGAAATATTGTTTGTAATGAGTGTAATGTAGCCCATTGCCGCACTCATCATACCCTCGTTACGTATACCTGTTTTCCACTCAACGTAATCGTACAAATCGCCTTGAAGAGCAGTATTACAATAACGCTGAACGCTGTTCATTGCACCTGCAAGAGTAAGGAAGAAAACAACAATAATAATGTTTATAATGTTATTATCGGTTGGTCTGAAGCCGACAAAATACATAATTAAATAAACAATACCGCAGTAACCGTATGATAAAACTGCAAGATTCTTAAGACCGATTTTCTTTGTCATTTTAGTAGCAAAGGGAAGAACAAAATAACTGGGAAGACCTGTAAAAAGTCCTGCAATAGCGGCATTAGAAAGCTTACCTGTACAGTTAAGCCAGAAATAGTTTGCAACACTCTGGCCTGTACCCTTACCTAAACCAAAGAAGTTCTTTATCATAAGAACCCACATAGGACGGCAGGAAGCAACCTGCTTTATGGATTTGAAAATGCTGGTACTTTTCATCTCTTCACGTGATGCAAGCGGTACACGCTCACGGAGACTGAAGAAGCCGTATACACGGAAAATAACAACAAGTGCCATAAACACAAGGGCACCGCCTAAATAAATACTCCTTGTTGGTATGGTACGTGGTAAATAGTCAACAAAGAACGGGAAAAGGGACGGTAACCAAACGCCTAAAAGGTCAACGTATGTATCTGCTGCAATAAGCTTGTTTCTTTCATTTACGTTTGGTGTAAGGTTATAAAGCACAGCCTGATATGCAGGTGTATAGAAAGAGTTTGAAATTGAACCAACGTAACGAATAATTAAAAATAATAAAAGAAGGGTTGCCTGTGAAAGACCGTCAGGCAAAATGTAAGGCATACACGCCGAAAAAAGCCAGAACGGAAGAGTGAGAATAAGGTATGGCCTTACTCTGCCCCAACGTGTTCTTGTTCTGTCAAGAATAGGACCTGAAATTGCATTGTCAAAAGTATCAAGAATACTGCACACAGATTGTGCAACACTAAGTGTAATGGGACTGACGTGCTGGAACGTTGTTGTATAGAAAAACTCGTTGTTACCATTAAAGGTTTCCCAGTTTTTGTCACCAATACCGGAGATGATATATGCCGCCATTTCTCTGGGGCCTAAATATTCTTTTTCTTGTTGTTTTTTCTGCCTGTCAATATCCTCTTGAGAAACCTCAGGTTGAACAAAAACCTCTTTAGTCTTTTCTGCCAAAACAACCTCGCCTCCTATTCTGAAATTTATATTACCATACTTAATTTTTGTTTTCAATAATATTTATAAATGCCATTAATTCCCTGTACAATCTGCTGACAGGTAAACCCACAACATTATAATAATCGCCGTTAATACCTTCAATATGCTTTGCAAAGGTACCCTGCACCGCGTAAGCCCCTGCCTTGTCGTATGGCTCATCGCTTGAAATATATGCTTCAATCTCTTCTGCTGTCAGGTCATAGAATTTTACATCTGTACACACGCTGAAGGTAACATCCTCTGAAGCGGAAGATATTGTAACGCCTGTGTAAACCTGATGTGTTTTACCGCTGAGAAGCTTCATCATTTCACGAGCATCGTTTTTATCTGCAGGCTTGCCGAGAATCACATCACCTATGGCAACAACCGTATCTGCAGAAATTACAATTTCATCATCTGCGGAAATTTTACGTGATGCTTCATTTTTTATTTTTGAAAGATACTCTACCGCATCCCTTGCACTTATATTTTCCGGCAGTGTTTCGTCGCAATCTGCGGGACGTATCAAAACATCCTTGCAGACTAAAGTTATAAGCTCTTTTCTGCGTGGTGATGCAGAGGCAAGAACAATTTTTTTATTTTCTGAAATCATCTTTTCACCAATTCAACTTTTCTTTTACTGCTTTTAAAGTATTAAGGCCGTATTCACAACCGAGCTCTGCATCTTCAAGTCCTTCAAACTCAAGAGTTACATAACCGTTGTAGCCACTGTTTTTTATTATGGATAATGCTTCAAAAACAGGCACGTCGCCGTGACCGAGAATTGTACCCTTAAGGTAATTACCGTTACGTGTTTCAAAAAAGCCGTCAGGAGAAAGAATTTCATCCTTCTTTCTGTAACAAAAATCCTTTGCGTGAACATAAAAAGCATATTTACAAACATTTTTTACTGCATCACTTGGCTTTTCGTCAACACACAAGAAATTGCCTATATCTACCAGAGTACCGAAATTTTTGTAATTAACACCTTCAACAATCTGCCTTACTCTGTCGCTATCCTGACTGAAATAGCCGTGATTTTCGGTCATTGTTTTTATGCCCTTTTCCTTTGCGTATTCGCTTACCCTCCGGCAGCCTTCAATAATACGAGGCAAAGCATCGCTGAAGGTATATTTTTTTGCATCCTCATCCTTATATCCGCCTGTTGTATCGTGGCGCATACCCTCAACACCAAGGGCAACGGCTACATCAACCTCACCCTTTAATCTTTCAATTTCTTTTTCCAGATCACCATCGCTGCCATATATAAAATCTGCACCGATTGAATATTGAACCAAAGGAATTCCTACACGTTTTGCTTCATCTGAAAGTTCCTTTGCATACGATACTTTATCCATACCGTCAGGAGTTCTGATTTCTGAAAACTCAAAGCCCTCAAAGCCCATTTCCTTTGCAAGGGAAATAAGCTCTTTTTCTGTTTTTTCTCCCTTATTTACAAGAGAACTGAGACTATAACTGCAAACAGCAAACTTCATACAAAAATTCCTTCCATTATTTTATCATTGTGTCTAAGCCTTTTGAGTATTATGATATTAGTAGTAAATTAATTCACAAGGAGGCGCAGTTATGAAAATTCATGCCGATGGCGAAGAAAAGGTTTGCGTAACGCTGACTAAAACCGATATGAAGGATTTTGACATCACCTACGATGAGCTTGACTATTCAAATATTGAAACCCGTCGTGTTATATGGACAATTCTTGATGAGGTCAAAAAGGTTCTGGGCAAGGGCATTAATATTGATAACCGCTTACTCATACAGGTTTCACCTGAAGAGGATGGCGGATGTCATTTACAATTTACACAACTGGGCGAAGCTACCGACTACAAAAGAAAACGCCTTATTATGAAAAAAGAGGAACAACCTGTTCTTTTTTACCCGTTTGATTATGACGCTTTTACCGATAGCTTTAAAACCCTGCGCACCTTACCTGAGCAAACTAAAAATATTGAATTTTATAATCACAACAGTTCACCCTGTGTTTTTATTCAACCAAAAGTAAATTTTACTGAAAAAATCATTTTTACGCTGAGTGAATTCGGGAATGCCTTTATCCCGAACAAAAAAGCATTAAATGAAATGTTTGAAAACAGTACACCCTATCTTAAAGAGTCAACTGCCTTTTTAACGTCTGCGGAACCGAATATGTAGCTACCTGAAACAAGTACATCTGCACCGGCTTCAACACAAAGCCTTGCAGTTTCAGGTACAATACCACCGTCAACCTGAATCATTAATTCAGGGTTAACCCTTTGTGCCTCTTCACGTATTTCTTTAATTTTTGGAAGCATATCTTCCATAAAGGACTGACCGCCGAAGCCCGGCTCAACAGTCATAACAAGTACCATTGCAACCTGTGAAAGAAACGGAAAAACAACACTCGCAGGTGTTTTGGGCTTTACAACAAGTGCCGGTAACACGCCGGTGCTTTTTATTTTATCAATAGTTTTTTGAACATCGCTGTTGCTTTCAACATGAAAAGCAATTAAATCTGCTCCACTTTGGGCAAATGAATCTACGTAATCATAAGGATTACTAATCATAAGGTGGCAATCAAGAAACATATCCGTTGCTTTTCTTATTGATTTTACTACCGGAGGTCCTATGGAAATATTAGGCACAAAGTGACCGTCCATAACGTCTACGTGGAGCATATCCGCCCCTGCAGAGCGTACCTTTTCAATATCCTCTCTTAAAGAAGCATAGTCTGCAGAAAGTATGGATGGTGAAACCTTAATTTTGTTTTTAAAATTCATTTTCCGACACTCCTTTTAATATTTCAAGAGAGAGCTCACGGTCCTTTGCAATCTGCCCGCTTAATTCATCAAGAGATGAAAATTTAAGCTCGCCTCTGATTTTTTCAACAATAAATACTTCAGGATGCTTACCGTAAAGGTCACCCTGAAAACCGATTATATTTGTTTCGCTGCGTTTTTCACTTACACCTTTAATAGTAGGTCTTACGCCGATATTTGTAACTGAAGCATATTTTTCACCGTCAATTACGGTTATTGAAGCATAAACACCAAATTCAGGCACCTGAAAATCCTTCATAAAAAACTGATTGATTGTAGGTGAGCCTAAAATACGGCCTCTTTCATCGCCATGCTTCACTTCAAAATCATACGAATAATATCTTCCCAGCATTTTTGCGGCATCCTGCATATTACCGCAGGAAACGGCTTTTCTTATCCTTGTGGAGCTTACAGGCTCACAAAGATAATCAACGTGATTAACAACTGTCAGCTTAATTTCTCTTTGAGCACACAAAAGGCTTAAGGTGTTCACATCACCTGATGCCCCTTTACCGAAACGGTAATTAAAGCCACAGCTCAAAGAACGTGCATTATATTTTTTTACAAGAATTTCATCAACAAACTCTTCGGGAGAAAGTGACGAAACTTCGTCAAAATCAATATACTCCGCTTCAACGCCCCATTTTTTAAGAAGCTCCTTTTCCTTTTCAGGAGTAATAAGAATCCCCGGATGCTTGCCTGACAAAGAAATTTGCGGATGTTTTTTAAACATAAGGGCAATTTTGCGTTCATATTCAGTTTTTTCGGAGGTAATAACTGCCTTGTGACCAATATGCAATCCGTCAAAAGTGCCGAGAGCAATAAACGTACCCTCAAAAATTTCTTTGCTCATTTTTCTACATAAACTCTTTTCACTGTAAGGCTTTCGGAATCCTTTAAATATTCGCCCAAGCCTAAAAATTCATTATTCATATATACCCTATAAAGACCGGGAAGCCTGAGACCCTTTACTCTGCTTACCATTAAGTCTCCACCGTTTTTAAACCTTTTACCCTGATTTTCAGTAACGTTTACACACGGGTATTCCGAAAGGAGCCTGTCAACAGGAATAACTGCCTTACCTATTTCACCGTTCTGAGCTAAATCGCTCAGCTCTTCAAGGGTATAACAATCCTCAATATTCACACCGCAGGCGTAAGTTCTTTTGAGTGATGTCATAACAGCGCCTGTGCCTGCCATATCACCTATATCGCTTATAAGTGTTCTTATATAAGTACCCGCAGAGCAAGTGCATTCTAAAGTAAATTCACCGTTTTCTTCACCGATTTTCAAGGAATAAACTTCGCATTTACGCGGTTCACGCTCTACCTCTTCGCCTTTTCGTGCCAATTCATAAAGACGTACACCGTCTTTTTTCAATGCCGAAAACATTGGAGGAAGCTGCATTATTTCGCCCTTGAATTTTTCGCCTATTTTTATAAGCTCATCTAAAGATGCTGTTTTATCTGATGTTTTTAAAACCTTGCCCCATATATCAAGGGTGTCGGTTTCAACACCTAATTTAAAGGTTGCCTTATATGATTTTTTATGAGTTGGTAAAAGCTCAATAAAGCGTGTCGCACCGCCTAACGCAATAGGCAGAACACCTGTTGCATTAGGGTCAAGAGTACCTGTGTGACCCGCTTTTTTTTCACCTGCTATTCTTCTTACCTTTGCAACTGCAAAAAAAGAAGTTATATTTTCACCTTTGTAAAGAGGAATTATACCTGTCATTGTTCAATACCATCCAGAGATATTTTAACAGACTGAAGCAAAAGCTTTTTTGCTTCTTCATAGCCGCACTCAGGTCTGCAGCCCGCAGCACCCTTGTGACCGCCGCCACCAAGACGAGCACAAATTTCAGAAGCATCTGTACCCTCATCGGTTCTTACGGAAATACTGTATGAACCATCTTCCTTTTCCTTTATAACTGCACCAACAATTACACCCTCAATCTGACGAGGCAAAGCAGTTATAGGGTAGCATTCGTGCTCTGTTGAGCCACTATCCTTATACATCTGCTGGGTAATTGTTATTATGGCGCACTTGCCGTCAAAATGATACTCAAGAGTTTTACGTGCCATAAGCTCAAGCTCAAGGAAGCTTTTTGTTTTGGTTTCAAACATCAATTTGTTTATGTGGTGTGAATCCACACCTTTTTCCATAATTTCTGCCACTACCTTAAACGTAGCCGCATTAGTATTCTGATATCTGAAGCAGCCTGTATCCGTAGCAACACCTGTATAAATACAGTTTCTGATATATTCATTATCCTCTATACCAAGAGACACCAAAAGCTCGTAAATTATTTCACAGCATGCAGACCTGTCAACCACGTAAGAGCTTTTTGCAAAATATGTGTTTGACATATGATGGTCAATACACAAATCAATTTTTCCGCCAAAATCTGTAACTAAAGAGCCCAGAAGCTCCTCATCTGCCACGTCAACGCTTATGATAAAAGGATTTGAAACATTATCATTTTCAAAGCCCTCTACCATAAAAGAAAAATCCTTTGTTATTTCATCTGCACACAAAAATTTACGCTTTTTACCCATAAGCCTGAGTGCCTCGCAAAGAGCAAATGCACTACCGAGTGTGTCGCCATCAGGATGCTCGTGAGAAAGAACAATAAATTCCTCGTTTTCCGTTAAAAGCTTTAAACATTCTTTTTTATCAATAATCATAAAAACACCTTTAAATCAGTTTTCCGAATTATTTGATATTTCTTCAAGTTTTTTAACAATATTCATACCGTTTTCAATAGAATTATCGGCAACGAATTTTAATTCCGGTGCTTTACGAAGACCTAAGCGCTTGCTTATTTCTCTTCTGATAAGACCGGTTGCACCGGTGAGGGCTTTTGCGGCAGCTTTTGCAACCTCAAGACCCTCAACGGCACTTACATAAACCTTAACATAAGAAGAATCTGAAGAAACCTCTGCACGAGCCACACTTATAAGATGCTCTGATATTCTGGGGTCCTTAAGCTCCCTCACAATTGTAGAAATTTCTCTTCTGATATCTTCTGCAGTTCTGTTTTGTTTATATGTTCCCATAAATTAATCTCTGTACTCCTCTACAATGTATGCTTCGAGAATGTCGCCTTCTTTAATATCGTTGAACTTTTCAAGACCGATACCGCATTCGTAGCCTGTGGCAACCTCACGCTGGTCATCCTTAAATCTCTTAAGAGAAGCAATTTCATCTTCAAAAACAACAATACCGTCACGTACAACACGGATTTTAGAGTTACGGGTAATTTTACCGTCAATAACGTAAGAACCGGCAATTGTGCCTGCGCTTGAAAGCTTGAATACGTTACGAACCTCTGCTTTACCCATTTCAACATCTCTGTATTTAGGAGCGAGCATACCCTTAATAGCAGCCTCAACCTCTTCAATGCAGTCGTAAATAACTCTGTACATTCTCATTTCAACACTGTCGCGTTCAGCATTCTGCTCTGCAACAGGGTCAGGACGCACGTTAAAGCCAACGATAAGAGCGTTTGATGCGTTTGCGAGCATAACGTCTGATTCGTTAATTGCGCCAACACCACCGTGAATAACCTTAACACGTACTTCTTCATTTGAAAGCTTTTCAAGACTCTGACGAACTGCTTCAACAGAACCCTGAACGTCTGCCTTAACAATAATGTTAAGGTCTTTAAGTGAGCCTTCGTTAATTGAATCAAAGAGATTATCAAGAGTAACCTTCTGCATTGAACGGAATGCTTCTTCTTTTTGTGATGCTTTTCTTTGTTCAACGAGCTCACGTGCAAGTCTTTCATCACTTACGCAGTCAAAGGCGTCACCACCAACAGGAACCTCTGCAAGACCTGTAATTTCAACAGGAACAGACGGACCTGCTTGGTCAACCTTTTTGCCTTTATCATCTGTCATAACACGTACTCTACCAACTGCAGTACCTGCAACGATAATATCACCTGATTTAAGTGTACCGTTCTGAACAAGAAGTGTTGCAACAGGACCACGACCTTTATCAAGACGTGCTTCAATAACAATACCTTTACCTGCACGGTTCGGGTTAGCCTTAAGCTCTCTCATTTCAGCCACAAGAAGAACTGATTCAAGAAGAGTATCAATATTCATTCTTGTTTTTGCAGAAACAGGAACACAAATAACGTCACCGCCCCATTCTTCAGGAATGAGCTCGTGCTCTGTAAGCTGCTGCATAATTCTGTCAGGAGAAGCATCCGGCTTATCCATTTTATTGATAGCAACAACAATAGAAACACCTGCTGCTTTAGCATGGTTAATAGCCTCTATTGTCTGTGGCATAATACCGTCATCTGCAGCAACAACAAGAATTGCAATATCTGTTGCCATTGCACCTCTTGCACGCATAGCAGTAAACGCTGCGTGACCCGGAGTATCAAGGAAGGTAATATCCTGACCGTTAAGGTTAACTCTATAAGCACCTAAGTGCTGTGTAATACCACCTGCTTCTGTTTCTGTAACAGAAGTATTTTTGATTGCATCAAGAAGTGATGTTTTACCATGGTCAACGTGACCCATAACACAAACAACAGGACTTCTCGGAAGAAGGTCTGTTTCGTCATCCTCGTGGTCATCGATAATTCTGTCTTCAATAGTAATAACAACTTCTTTTTTAACCTTTGCACCTAATTCTGTTGCAACGATTTCTGCTGTTTCAAAATCAATAACCTGGTTTACGGTTGCCATCATACCGAGAGCAAAGAGCTTTTTAACAACCTCTGCCGCTGTTCTTTTGAGCATTGCTGCAAGGTCTGCAACTGTAATTTCTTCAGGCACGGTAATAACAAGAGTCTTTTTAGCACGTTCTGCTTCAATTCTCTTTAATCTTTCTGCCTCGCTCTCTTTTCGTTTTGAGCGCATACCCTGTTGCTTTCTGTACTGCTGGCTCTTTTGTTTGAGCTTTTGCTTTGTCTGAACGTTATCGTTTATTGAGTGAACAGGAGCAATATTCTCATATCTTTCATTATACTTTTCAAGCTGAACGTTATCTGCTCTTGTATCAATAGTACGTTTTTCACCCTTTGTTCTTGATTGCATCGGGCCGTCATTTTTCTTTTCATGCTTTTTAAAAGGATTAAGACTGCTTTCACCATGCTTCTTTTCTGCAGGTGCCTCGGTTTTCTGAGGTGCTTTTTTAGCATCCTTTTTAGAATCCTCTTTTTTAGGAGCATCCTTCTGAGCAGGTGTTTTTTCATCCTTTTTTGGAGCATCCTTTTTAGGTGCGTCCTTCTTAGGAGCATCTTTCTTAGGTGCATCCTTTTTAGGAGCCTCTTTTTTAGGCTCAGGCTTCTGCTCTGCAGGCTTTTGCATAGCAAAGTATGCATCAAAGCTTTCAACAGAATTTTCCTGAGTTAAAACATCAAAAATAACGTTAAGCTCTTTTGTATCAAGAGCAGTTGTTGATTTTTTAGGCTCTTCAAAATGTTTTGCAAGAACATCTAAAACGTCTTTATTCTGTAAACCAAAATCCTTGGCAACTTCATTAACTTTATATTTTGTTATCATCTAATTCCTCCCCGAATTTCTGAAGTAATTTAGTAGCAAATCCGGCATCTGTTACGGAAAAAACTGCTGATTTTTTTCCGATACCGACGGCAAAATCTTCCATTGTGCAAGATGTTCTGATAACGGGAATATTTTTGCCGTTATAAGTACAAGCGTGTCGCATTTCTCTTTCAAGCCTTTGGGATGCATCTGATGAAAGCATTATTAACTCTGCAGTAGATTTAATTATTGATTCCTTGCACACGTCGTGACCGCAAAGAAGCTTGTTTGCCCTTCTGCAAATACCCAAAAAGCCCATAGCATCTTTTATGTTCAATTATGCCTCTGTCCTCTCTTTAAGTTCACAAGCCATAGCATCGTAAACCTCTTCCGGAATTTTTGTTTCAAGAGCTTTTTCAAGGCGTTTGCCTTTACGAGCCTTATCAAAACAATTACGGTCAGGGCAAATATATGCGCCTCTTCCGGATTTTTTGCCGGTTAAATCAAGGCTTATTTCACCTTCCGGACTTTTGACTGCACGAATAAGCTCTTTTTTGGGCTTCATTTCATTACAGCCAAGACATTTTCTCATTGGAATTTTCTTTTCTGCCATTTTAAAAACCTCACGAATTCTGAGGGATATAGAAACCGCTTTCCGGTTTAATATCTATCTTCCAGCCTGTAAGTCTTGCTGCAAGACGGGCATTCTGACCTTTGTTGCCAATAGCAAGAGAAAGCTGTGTATCAGGCACTGTTACGTGACATGAATTTTCTTTTTCTTCATCTATTTCAACTTCAAGAACATTTGCAGGTGCAAGAGCTGCTGCAATGAACTTTTTAGGGTCTTCATCATAAACAACAATGTCGATTTTTTCGCCGCCGAGAGACTCAACAATCACACCAACGCGGGTACCCTTAGGACCAATACATGCACCAATCGGGTCAACGTTTTCATCCTTTGAGAAAACTGCGATTTTTGTTCTTGAGCCTGCTTCACGAGCAACAGATTTAATTTCAACAACGCCGTCGTAAATTTCAGGAACCTCTGTTTCAAAAAGTCTCTTAACAAGACCTGAATGTGTTCTTGAAATCATTGCCTTCGGTCCCTTAGGAGTATCCTTTACACCTTCAATGTAAACCTTAAGAAGCTGACCTTCTGAAAGAACCTCATCAGGAATCTGCCTGCTCTTTGGAAGAACAACAACTGCCTTACCGATTTCAAGGGTTGCGTTACCTGACTGAGGGTCAATGCTTTGAACCTTACCTGTAACAAGCTCCTTCTGCTTTGACTCAAACTCTTTAAGCATAAGTCCTCTTTCAGCATCGTGAATATCACCACGAATAACGTTTTTAGCAGTTGTAGCAGCAATTCTGCCGAATTGCTTTGTTTCAAGCGGAATTTCAACAAAGTCGCCAACAAAAACGTTTTTCTTGTATTTTTCTGCTTCTTCGGGAAGAATCTCTGTATAGTTATTTTCAATAACCTCAACAACCTGTTTTCTGAGGTAAACTCTTAATTCGCTCTTTTCAGGGTTACACTCAACAAAAACAACGTCCTCGCCGCCGTATTCTTTTCTTACTGATGTGATAATAGCCGCACAAACCTTTTCAAGAAGATAATCTGCAGGGATTCCTCTTTCTTGTTCAAGCAATGCAATTGCTTCAAAAAACTCTTTATTTTTGTTTGTTGGCTTAGTTGATTTACGTGCCATTTTTCTAACCAATCCTTTCAAAGATAATTTATGTGAAATATTTTTTAACTGATTTATTGAGCTTAAAAACTCAGATTACTTGTAAATTTAAAATGCAACGCTGTATAAAAATACTGCAAGCAGATTAAATCAAGCTATTCGCCATTTCCTTAATTTATGAAATTTAAAGATTTGGATGAAGAGCGAAGATTTAAAATGCGACACTGTATGAAGATACTGCGAGCAGATTAAATCAAGCTATTCGCCAAATATTTAAATTTCAAAGTCATCAAGCTTTACCCAGGCAATTTCCTTTTTTTCAGCCGTCATAGTAGTTTCATCAGGGAACTCAATAGTAACTGCACCTGAATCGCTATAATCAATAAGCACACCTTTAAACTCGCGCTTATTTTCAAACGGACGAATAAGTCGAAGAATAACCTTTTCATCCATAGCATAGTCAAAGTGAAAGGGCTTTGTTAACTTACGTTCAATACCGGGTGATGACACCTGAAGATTGTACTGACGGTCGACAATGTCGGCATCATCTAAGGGCTTATCAAGAGCGTGACTCATATTAACGCAATCTTCAATGCCTACGCCACCGTCTTTATCAATAAAAATACGCAGATAATAATTTGCGCCTTCCTTTTCAAAAGCTACATCCCAAAGAACAAGACCAAGCTCCTCGGCAATAGGCTCTGCAATTTCCCACGCAAGGGAAACAGTGTTTTTTGCCAAATTAACACCTCTTTTTTAAGTAATAAATATGAGAGCAGGTTGCCCTGCTCTCACGCGTTTCAATATTCGTACAATGAAAATATATCATATTCTTCGCAATTTTGCAACACTTTTTTTACTATTTTCATACTATATTATAGTATTATCTGTTACTTTTATTCATTTTTTGCATCTTTTTTCAATTTATGTAGCATAATTTAATTGAATTATTTGTAAAAAATGTTATAGTTAAAGTAGCAAGTTTTATAACAAGAGGGCGTTTTATGGCAAAAATTATTATTGCAGGCGGCGGTAACGGCGGTCTGGTTGCAGCAATAAATCTTGCAAGAGCAAATTACGACGTAACTGTTTTTGAAGAAAAAGAAAAACAGGATACAGGCATGCACCAGACAGATGCAGTTGACATGAATGCTTTTACCTATGCAGATATTGAGGTGCCTCATCACTTCAGACGAGGTAAAAATGAAATCACCTTTTTCCCGCAGAACAGTAATATCGGCTCACTTACGCTTCCGCCACAGAATGATATAAGTTTACTTGTTGACAGAAAAGAGCTGGCAGAATATCTTTTTTCTTTGGCAGAAAAAACAGGAGTAAAAATAAACTATGGCGAAAAGGTTGAATCTGCCGTTGTGCTTGGAAGCAGAGTTGTTGGTATAAACACAAGCTCAGGTACACACTATGCAGATATGGTTATTGACGGATGTGGTGTTCATTCACCTGTAAGAAACAGTCTGCCGGACTCCTTCGGCATTAACAGACCAATAACAAAATATGACGTGGTTTACTCATACAGAGGCTGCTTTAACCGTATAGCAGATGCACCTGTACCGAAAACCGATTATAACGTGTATTTTAACGATAATAATTCCCAGGGCTTTTGCTGGCTTATTACGGAATTTGACAGAGTTGATGCACTTATTTGCAGATTTCATAAGCCTGAGGATAACGAAATTCTTAAGGTGCTTAATAATTTGCACGAAGAAAATGCACATATGGGTCTTGACCTTGTTTACGGCGGTGACCACGGCATAATTCCCGTATGCCAACCGTTGAGCACACTTGTTTGCGACGGCTATGCCGCAGTTGGTGACAGTGCTTTTATGACGGTTGCACTTAAAGGCTCGGGGCTTGCATACAGTATTAAAGCAGGCAAAATGCTTGCAAATGCAATAATCGCAGATACAAAATGCTTTTATACCCAAGAAACCTTGTGGAATTACCAAAAAACGTTTTTTAAGGAAATCGGCTTTGCCGCCTGTACCCTGGCAATATGCAAAAATATGTTGCCTTATATGACGGCGGATGACGTAAACAAGCTGTTTGAACTGAAGCTTATTACAACCGAGGAGCTTTCTGATCTTTGGCAAAACAAAACGGAAGCATTGCTCAGCACAAAGGGTGTAGCGAAAATCAAAGAGAAGCTACGCCTTGTAAGAGATGAGCCTATTTTAAAAAACCTTTTTACAAACCTTGCCTTGTGGATGACAAAATTTGCGGTTATGCAAACTGCCTTCCCGAATAAATATGATAAAGAGGATATTGAAGAATGGAACGAAAAATATAATAAATTCTTTGATTCCATAAAAAGAAAAGATTAATTTTAAAACAAATAATTTATCACTTTTTTGAAATTTGGATGAAGAGCGAAGGCTTGATTTTTTCGCTGTGCGATGGTACTGCCGAAAGCTCCGACTCTTAAACAACCCAACAAATAATTAAAAAACATACAGAGAAAATTGATGAGGTTTGTGATTTAGAAACAGACGCTGTATACAGATACTGCCAGGGAGCTAAATCGCAAAATACGCAATTTTATCAAACGGAAAGGATGTATAAAAGAAATGAAAGTAGCTGTATTGGGGGCCGGCGGAATAAGTGGTGCCCACGTTCCGTCATGGCTAAGAATTCCGGAGGCAGAGTTAGTTGCAATTTGCGACGTTATGCCGGACAGATTGGAAAAATATAAGGACACAGGCGCAAGGCTTTACGAAAGCTGCGATGAAATGTTTGAAAAGGAAGAAATTGATATTCTTGACATTTGTCTGCCAACATTTTTACACGCAGATTTTGCAGTAAAGGCAATGGAAAAAGGCATTAACGTTATTTGCGAAAAGCCAATTTCTTTAGATATTAACGATGTTGACAGGGTTTATGCCACAGCAGAAAAAAACAACGTTAAATTTATGATTGCTCACGTTGTTCGCTTCTGGCCTGAATTTGTATTTTTAAGAAATGCATTTTTAAATGAAACATACGGCAAAATGCTTACAGGTCATATGATTCGCCTTGGCAGTACACCTCGCTGGAGCTGGGAAAACTGGATGAGACGCGAAGAATGTAGCGGTCTTGTGCCATTTGATTTACATATTCACGACCTTGATTTTATTGTTTACACCTTTGGTGCTCCTGTCAACTGCATTACTCACCGTTCACAGTATGATAATCAGGATATTATTAATGCAACGTACGAATTTGAAAACGGCACCTTTCTCACATGTGATTCATGGTGGGTAACAAGTGATTATCCTTTCACCTTTGGTTACAGATTTACTTTTGAAAAAGGCGTAATTGAGCTTAAAGACGGTAAGCTTATGGTATACCCTGTCGGAGCAGATGCTTTTGAGGTTAAAGAAGGAGAGGAAGCAGAAGGTGAAGCTGTTATTAACCTTCCTGCAACAGATGCATATTTTGAAGAAATACGTTATTTTGCAGATTGTGTTCTTCAGAATAAGCCTGCGGATATTATAAAACCGCAAGAGCTTAAAACAGTTCTTGAGCTTATGGAAAAATTCAAAAAATAAAACAAAAAAACTCCCGAATCCATGTGATTCGGGAGTTTTGTTAATTAAAATGCAATTTTTTCTTCAATATACTTTTCAAGGTCTGCAACAGGAATACGAACCTGCTCCATTGTATCTCTGTCACGAACGGTTACGCAACCGTCTTCAACGCTGTCAAAGTCGTATGTAATACAGAACGGCGTACCAATTTCATCCTGACGACGATATCTTTTACCGATTGAGCCTGCATCATCATAGTCAACGTTGAATTTCTTTGAAAGATTTGCAAAAATCTCTGTTGCCTGTTCGTTGAGCTTTTTGGAAAGAGGAAGAACCGCACATTTAAACGGTGCAAGTGTGGGATGGAAACGAAGAACAACTCGTGTATCGTTCTTTTCTGCATCAACAACCTCTTCATCATAAGCCTCTGTAAGAATTGTAAGGAAGAGACGTTCTACACCAAGTGATGGCTCGACAACGTAAGGAATGTACCTTTCGTTAGTTTCAGGGTCAAAGTAGTCAAGGCTCTTACCTGATGTATTGATGTGCTGAGTAAGGTCATAATCTGTTCTGTCAGCAACACCCCAAAGCTCACCCCAACCGAATGGGAAAAGGTATTCAAAGTCTGTTGTTGCCTTTGAATAGAAGCAAAGCTCCTCAGGGTCATGGTCGCGAAGACGAAGATTTTCTTCCTTGATACCTAAAGAATAGAGCCAGTCACGGCAGAAGCCACGCCAGTATTCAAACCATTCAAGGTCTGTACCGGGCTTGCAGAAAAATTCAAGCTCCATCTGTTCAAATTCACGAACACGGAAAATAAAGTTACCCGGTGTGATTTCGTTACGGAAGGATTTACCAATCTGTGCAACACCAAAAGGAATTTTCTTTCTGGATGTACGTTGAATATTTGCAAAGTTTACAAAAATACCCTGTGCAGTTTCAGGACGAAGATAAAGCTCGTTTTTGCTATCCTCAGTTACGCCCTGGAAGGTTTTGAACATAAGGTTAAACTGACGGATATCTGAAAAATTCTGCTTACCGCATTCAGGGCAAACAATACCTTATTCTTTAATATAATCCATCATCTATTCATATGACCAGCCTACAACGATAGTACCG
>JAZUMM010000173.1:0-11383 GCA_045603625.1 Acutalibacteraceae bacterium
AGGAGAAAATTACAGATTTCTTTAAGGAATATTACCGTTCTTAAATATTTTTATAAAAGGAGATGTTAATGTGTCACAAATAAATAATGTTTTAGAATATATTGTAGATGAAAGCAACGCTCCTGAAAACTTTATTTCTCAATGCGAGGAAAGATATAATAACAAAATAAAAAATATTGCAAATATCATTTTTGAAAAAGACGTTTCCGAAATAGTTATGATTGCAGGCCCCAGCTCTGCGGGTAAAACAACAACTGCAAAAAAATTATCTCAGGCTTTAAAAGAAAAAGGTATAAACAGTTATACGGTTTCACTTGATGATTTTTACCTTGATAATAAGGATGCACCGTTATTTCCTGACGGCACACCTGATTTTGAAACGGTTCATTGCCTTGATATTGAGTGCTTTCGTAAAACAATGGAGGAGCTTCTTTTTAATGGTGAGGCACTTCTTCCTGAATTTGACTTTTTAAAAGGCGAAAGAAAAAAAGAATATAAAAAAATTAAAATAACGTCAAAGGATGTAATTATTGTTGAGGGCTTACACGCCTTGAATCCCATAATTACAGATGTTTTGCCTCAGGACAGATTACTGAAAATATATATTAACCTGTCTTCACGTATTTACGATAAAAAGGGTAATATAATCCTTAATAAACGTAATATGCGTTTTATCAGAAGAATGGTCAGGGATTTTAAATTCAGGGGAAGCTCTGTGGAAAAAACCTTCCGTTTGTGGATTAAGGTCCGTTATGGTGAAGATACGTACCTTTTTCCGTTTAAAGATAATGCGGATTATAAAATAAATACCATTCACCTTTATGAAACTTGTATATTTAAAGAAACTGCAATAGAATTATTGTCTTCTTTAAATAAAGATTCCGAGTTTTATAATGAGTCGCAACGCCTTGTGCGTAGCCTTCAGAAATTCCCTGTCATAGATTCTTCATTGGTGCCTCATGATTCACTTATGCGAGAATTTATCGGAGCAAAGGAGTAATAATTCAATGGCAGATAAAAAAACAAAGCAACAAAATATTTTAGGCGGTGCAATGGTTCTTGTTATTGCTACTGCTATTGTTAAAATAATTGGTGCGATTTATAAAATTCCTCTTCGTAACGTTATAGGTGTTTTAGGCTCAGGCTATTACGATTCCGCATACAGTATTTATACTGCGGTATACGGTATTTCAATGGCCGGTCTTCCTGTTGCCATTTCTGCAATTGTTTCTAAAAATACTGCTTTAGGAAAATACAGAGATGTAAAACAGGTTATGAAAATAACCTTTCCGTTATTTTTGTTGCTTGGCCTTATCGGTACAGGTGCAATAATTGCAACAGCATACCCTTATTCAAATTTTATTGCAAAAAACCCGAATACAATTTATAGTGTTCTTGCAATTGCGCCGTCAATACTTTTCTGCTGTCTTATGAGTACATACAGAGGTTACTACGAAGGACTTAATAATATGTACCCAACGGCAATATCACAGGTTATTGAGTCTGTGGGTAAGCTTGTTTTCGGTCTTGCTTTTTCATACGGCGTTGTTTGGTATGCAGAAGGTCAGATTGCCCAGACAGGTGAAGTTTTTGGTCAGGTTATTGAAACACAAAGTGATAAATCTATTGTTTATGCAATGGCATCGGCAGGTGCAATTTTAGGTGTTACATTGGGTACGGCACTTGCTACCTTGTACACCTTCTTGCGTCATAAAATAAAAAAAGACGGCATAAGCAAGGATATGCTTGTTAATTCTCCTTTGGCATCACCAAAAAGGGATACGCTTAAAGACCTTGTTAAAATTGCTCTTCCTACTGCTCTGAGTTCTTTAGTTCTTAATATTACAAACTTTATAGATACAAGTATGATTCAAAGCCGTCTTAAGGATATAGTTGAAAGTGGCTATGACGTAATTATGAGCCTTTACGGTGACCCTATTACCGCAAGCGGTACACCTACGGATGAAATACACACCTTCCTTCTTGGTGCATACGGTATGACAAGTGACTTCAGAAACCTTGTTCCTACACTTGTTATGACCTTGGGTGTAAGTGCAATTCCTGTAATATCAGGTGCACTTGCTAAAAAGGATTATAAAACAGTAAATGGTTCGGTTAATACTGTTTTCAGAATTACAATGCTTATTTCTTTACCTGCAGGTGCCGGATTTTTCGTATTGTCAGAGCCTATATTGGGTATACTTTACGGTGGCGACGGCGATATTTCAAACGGTATTGCAATTGCAGCTCCGATTCTTTCTCTTTACGGTCTTATGATGGCAATACTTGCATTGTCTTCACCGCTTACAAATATTCTTCAGGCAATCGGTAGGGCAGATGTGCCTGTTAAAGCGCGTCTTTTGGGTTGCGTTTTTAAAATCGGACTTAATTATATTCTTATAGGTATACCTGAAGTAAATCTTAAAGGTGCGGTATTTGGTACTGCTGCATTTTATTTAATTTGTATTATATATAACTTTGTTGTTCTTCATAAAGAAACAGGTGTAAAATTAGATGTTGTATCGGTATTTGTAAAGCCGTTAATTTCTGCAGTTGTTTGTGGCGGAGCAGCTTACGGCAGCTTTAAAATATTAAGTCAATATCTCACATTTAATGAGGGAAGCAGGTTAAGCGGTCAGTCACTTGCATGTGTGCTTGCTATAGGTATTGCGGTGCTTGCATACGGAATTTGCGTACTTTTGACCAGAACTTTGGTAAAAGATGACATTTTAATGCTCCCAAAAGGAGAAAAATTAGCAAAAATACTTGAAAAATACAAATTTATCGTATAGAATATAGGAGTATTCACGGATATGGTTAGTGGATTTGAATTTAAAGAAAAATATGATTTTAACGATTTAGTTGAAATTGTTAAGGTTTTAAGAGCGCCGGGCGGTTGCCCTTGGGACATAGAGCAGACTCATCAATCCATAAGAGAAAATTTTCTTGAAGAAACCTATGAGGTTCTGGAGGCGATTGATTCTCTTAATCCTGCACTTATGCAAGAGGAGCTTGGCGACGTACTTTTGCAGATTGTTCTTCATTCCGATATGGCTCGTGATGAAGAGTGGTTTGATATAAACAATGTCTGTAACGATATTTGTCAGAAGCTTATAATTCGTCATCCTCACGTTTTTGGCGACGTTAGTGTAAATTCAACCGACGATGTTCTTAAAAATTGGGATGATATTAAAAGGCAGACAAAAAGCCAAAAAACTCAGAGTGAGGCTATGGCGCAAATTCCTGCTACGTATCCTGCGCTTATGAAGGCGCAAAAGGTTCAGTCAAAGGCTAAAAAAGCAGGCTTTGATTGGGATAATGCAGATGGTGCATTTGAAAAAATATATGAAGAATCTGCAGAGCTGAAAGAGGCTTTGTCAAAGGCCGATGCAGATGAAATTGAAAACGAGTTAGGCGATTTACTTTTTTCAGTTGTTAACATTGCAAGATTTTGCCATTGCGATGCTGAAACTGCTCTTGAAAAGGCTACAAAAAAGTTTATGGCTCGTTTTACTGTAACAGAGAGACTTGCTCAGCAAAAAGGCATAAATATGAAAGAAGCTTCGGTAGAGGTTCTTGATGATTTATGGAATGAGGCAAAAGCTCTTACTAAATAAGTCCATTATAAATCGGATAACGATTTGGAAAATAAAAACAAAATTTTTGGAGGATTTTAAAATGAACAAGACAGATCTTGTAAAAGCAGTTGTTGCTGAAGGTTTATCAAAGAAAGATGCTGAAAAAGCAGTTGCAGCAGTTTTCGGTGCAATCGAAGGCGCACTTGCTAAAGGTGATAAAGTTCAGCTTATCGGTTTTGGTACATTCGAAGTTCGTGAAAGAGCAGCTAAAGAAGGCCGCAACCCAAGAACAGGCGAAACAATCAAAATTGCAGCAGCTAAAGTTCCTGCATTCAAAGCAGGCGCAGCTCTTAAAAACGCAGTTAAATAATTTATCTTTTATAAACAAACTCCGCGAGTTATCTCGCGGAGTTTGTTTTTTATAATTGTTAATAAAAAAACAAATATTGACTATTATGTAATAAAATTGTATCATAAATATACAAATATTTATTCATAACAGAGGTGAGAATATGGCAGTTTGTCCAAAATGTAAAGAGCATCTTAAAGTGACAGATTGGAAACAGCATTGTCCTCATTGTAATTGCAACCTTGTTTTGTATGACATACAAGAAAGATTAATGCAAGATGCAGATAAGGCAGAGGTACAGTATTATTATTTTCAGAAAAAAGTTGACAGAATGAAGGCATCTTTTGTCGGTTCAAAGCTTTGTGTTGTTCGCATTTTTACAAGCCTTATTCCATTACTTTCAATACTTGTTCCGTGGTTATACGGAAGCTTCAATGCTCCGTTTGTTGAGTTTGAAGGCATGTTTTCGTTGTTTTCATTAGCGGATATGTTGGATAGTCTCAATATTGATGCAATTGCTTCGCTTGTTAACAGTAATGGGGGTAAAGCTTCATTAATAATACTGTTGGTTGCTATTGTGTTAATATTGCTTTCGCTTGTGGTGTTGCTTGTACGCTTTGGTTGTCTTGTGATGGCTTGCGGTAAGCACGGTAAACAAAGAAGCTATTTTTTTGATATATCAATGCTTGCTATGGTTGCGGCTTCATCTGTTTTGTTAATGTGTGTACCTGAAAATCCGTATTTTTCAATAAATTATGTTGTTGCTCCATTTGTTTATCTTTTGCTTCTTGGTATTAATTTTATAGTGGATATTGCCATTTATAAAAAGGGTATCAACATTAAACACGAGCCGTGTTTTGTAGGCGGTATACCTATTGAGGAGTATTTTAAAATGGTTGAAGATGGTGTACCTGCAGAAGAAATACGTCAGGAAATGTATCATAGATTAACTCAGATGCAGCTTCAGAAAGAAGAGGAGTTAAATAAGGAGGCAGGGCAAAAATGAGCGAAGAAAATAACAACAGCGTTGAAGTTTCTACTCGTGAATACGTTCTTGAAACAGATTCACCTGCGTATATGAACAGGCGTATTTGTTCTACTAAGGAAAGAGTTGTTTATATACTTAAGGTTGCAACTGCGGAATTGAGCCTGGGCAAATATGACAGTACTTCTGAATTGTTTTTATACAAGTTATTCGGGCTTAATCCTGAAGCTCACGGAAATGCCGCAGTTACTTTGGGTATTTATGATTTAATAAATGACCCTCTTTCTGCAGTTATTATTGACAAAATGCGTACACGTTGGGGCAAATTCAAGCCATTTCAGTACATTGCGCTTTTGCCGAGCATTATTGTCGGCTTTGTTACTTGCATTATGCCCATTATTGCAGATGCCAATAATCTGGATGCGACACAACGTCTTATTTTTTATATGATTCTTTCGTACATAAGTGAAACGGTTAATGCATTTTTTGGTGGTGGCGGATATATAGATAAGGTGTTTACTCCGAACCCCAATGAAAGAACGTCGTTAATATTATCCTCGCGCTTTGCAAGTGATTTGTTTAAACGATTTCCGGAACAATTGGCGGGTGTGTTGTTTGACCTTGTTGCAAACGGAAAAATTAAAGTGAATCTGGTTAAGAGCTTTTCATCTATGAAGCTTTTTTGGTGGAGTATTGCCACAATTCCTGCAGTTTTGTGGGTTTTTGTGAGTAAGGAAAGGGTTCCTCAGTCCGAAAAACCGCCTAAAATTATGAAAGGTATGTTTTCTGTATTTAAAAATAAACCATTGTTGATTTTTACGTTATCCGGTTTTGTTGACGGTATAAATGTGGGTACATCTCAGTCCCTTTATTACGACAGTGTTTTAAAATTTAATATGATGAGCACAATAGCCGGTATACCCGGTATGCCTATTTCCTATGCGAGCTACCCTTGGGCTACAAAGTTCAGAAGGATTTTTTCTACCAAAACGTTATGGCTTTTCCAACGAGGCTCAATACTTGTATCAGAACTTTCATTTTTCCTTGTGGGTCTTATTGGCGGAAAGAAAAACGGCTTCTACAAAAAGAAGCTGCCTATGACTCTTGCTATGATGTTCGGTACCAGTCTTGAAATGGTATTTTACGGCACTAAAAAAATTATAGAAGAAGAAATCAATTTTGAGGTTCTTGATTATTGCGAATGGCAGAATGGTTACAGAGTTGAAGCAACAGTTGGTTTAATTACCGGGTATCTTAATAAGCTCAGAGGTATTGCTCTTACAAAAATCAATACTATGCTTCTTTCCAGATGGGCAGGGTATGAATCGGGTCTTACCGCAGTACAAACAGAAGATACTATGTGGAAAATGTTTATTGCTGCATTCGGTCCACAGCTTATCTTTGATGTATTGAGTATAATTCCGATGTTCTTTTATAATATTGATAAAAAGACAAGAGAGAGAATGTATCTTGATTTGGAGCGTACACGTGCAGCGGTTGCTACTGCAGAAAAAGAAAAATAATTATTACATATTATATCAAAAGTCGTCTGTTGAACAGACGGCTTTTATTTTTTGTGCCGGTACTTTCAAACAATGTTAAAAATTTATCAAAAAATTTATGAAAAGATATTGCATATTTTTTGCACTTGTGCTAAAATGTGGAAAAGAGAGAATTAGCACTTGTGCGAAAACGCAGGAGGTACTTTGTGGCAGTAAAAAAATCAGACAGAACACGGTATGAAATAATAAAAACCGCGATACATTTGTTTCTGGAAAAAGGCTATACAAATGTCTCGCCCAATTTAATAGCAAAAGAGCTTAATATGAGCACCGGGAACCTTACTTACTATTATCCCACAAAGGAGCATCTTTTAAGCGTTCTTGTGGATGCTCTTTGCACCTTTCAACGAAAGCTTATTGAAGAGGTTGCAGAGGACGGAATGAGTTCTGTAATGGGTGTTTGCCTTGAGCTTGTAACAATGGCGTCTGCTTGTGAAAATAGTGCGGTTGCAAAGGACTTTTTTATTTCCTCATATCAAAGTCCCGTAACGCTTAAAATAATTCGCGAAAATGACACCAAACGTTCAAAAAATGTTTATAAGGAATATTGTACAGGCTGGACAGATGAGCAGTTTGAAGAGGCAGAAATTCTTGTTTCGGGAATTGAATATGCTACTCTTATGTCTCTTGATGAACAAGTTTCACTTGAAACGAGAATTGCAGGGGCTCTTGATAAAATTCTTATAATTTACGGTGTTCCCGAGGAATTAAGAAAAACAAAAATTCAAAGAGCTTTAAGCTATGATTACAAAAATATTGGTAAACGAATTTTTAAAGAGTTTAAAGAATATGTTGATAAAACGATGGAAGAAATTTTATCTGATGCCAATTGATTCTATAAAGGAGTTTTTATGAAAATTAAAAAAATATTATCGTTATTGTTATCGGTTGCGTTGGTTTTTACAATGGCTGTATCTGCTTCTGCAATGCAGATATTTGTAAAAACATTAACCGGTAAAAATATAACTCTTGAAGTTGAAAGCAGTGACACTGTTGAAGCTGTAAAAGGAAAAATTCAAGATAAAGAGGGTATACCCATTGAACAGCAAAACTTGATTTTTGCCGGTAAACAACTTGAAGACGGCAGAACTCTTGCAGATTATGATGTGCAAAAGGATGCTACCATTCATCTTGTTTTGCAAACAGAGCTGAATTACTCAGAGTTTGACAGTATTATATCGGAGCTTAAAGCACTTAAGCAAACTGATGGATTAATTAAATCAGCAAAAAGCAAAATTGAACAAAACATTCAAAAATATAATAAGGAAGAGTTTGAAACTCAGGAGGCAATTGATGTTGCGGTTACTGAGCTTCAGGTGTTGAAGACGGAAATTGAAAACGGAATTGCAGATGAGTCCCTTATTTGCAACGACTGTTGGTGCCACGATACAGAAAATTTTGTTTATTCAACAGTAATGAAATTTTTATATTCAATTCTTTATAAAATCACAGGTATTGAGTACAGATGTTGTACTGATATGCAGTAATACAGAGGTGTTATTATGAAAATGAAAAAGAACAGAACTATAACAAGAATACTGAGCATTGCTTTGAGTCTTGCTCTTGTAACAGGCTTTGTGCCTATGGTTGGAGTAACTGCAAGTGCTTTGGCAGATAGTGTAACATCTGTTTCAATTTATGACAATGACCGTGACGGAAGATACGAAATCAGCTCTGCAGAGCAGTTAACAGCATTTGCTAATATTGTTAACGGAGGCAACACAACATTAAACGTGGAATTAGTCAACGATGTTGTTTTTGAGGACGAAACTCCTTGGGTGCCTATAGGTACGATTTCTGAACCCTTTGAGGGGATTTTTGACGGTCAGTTTTACACAATTTCAGGGCTTTATATTAATGATACCACAATTACAACAGCCTCTTTATTTGATACTCTTGCTGCTTCAGGTAGAGTAAAAAATGTTGGTGTTATTAATTCAACTTTCATTACTACAAAAGGTAGTGATGGTTATTCTGCAGCCGGTATTGTAATATTGAACAGAGGAAAAGTTGAACAGTGTTATGTTGAAAATACTACTATACAGGCTAATGCTGTTGGCGGTATAGTATGCGTAAATGAAGGATATATCAATAATTGTTATTCTGATGCAACGGTAAAAGGAAAATTTGCCGGTGGTATAGCTGATTCAAACTATGGATGTATTTATGCTTCAATCAGCACAAGCTCTGTTACCGGTGATACCTTGAGGGGTAGCCTTGTTGCTACTAACTTTGAACGTAATGCGGAGTCAACCGGTACCGGTTATAGTCTTATTTCTTCATTCGGTGTATCCGGAGATGCTTTTGGTAAATTATACGGAAGTATAGATGATGTATCAGGAGCAGTAAGTAGCGAAAAAATGGCTTCGGGTGAAATAGCATATAAGCTTCAGTCTTGCAGTAGTGTCTGGGGTCAGGAGTTAGGTGTTGATGAACATCCTGTTTTTGGTGCATCTAAGGTATATTACAGTCAGTCGGCAAATTCATATTCAAACTATGAACCGGCTGTGTACAACGATAGCAGCATTTACGAAATATCAAATGCAGAAAATTTAATGTGGTTTGCTGAGCAGAAGAACAAAGGCAACCTTGGCTCAACTGTAAATGCGGTTTTAACAGCAGATATTGACCTTACAGGCTATAGCTTTAAACCTATAGGCAATGCCTCACAAAAATACATGGGCGTTTTTGACGGTCAAGGTCATAAAATTTCAAATTTTAATATGACAATTACAGGTGCAGGTAACTGGGGCTTGTTCGGTTATGCCACAGGCGAGGGTACAGAAATCAAGAATTTCTCAATCAGTGGCAATGTTACATCAGCGCTTACCTCTAACGTTGATGTTCAGTATGGTGTTGTAGGTCAGGCAGACGGAACAGCTAAGATAACAAATGTTCATTCCTCGGTTGGTTTTACATCCGGCGATTCTTACCAAAAGAAATTTTTTGGCGGTATTGTTGGCAGAACAGGTAATATTACTGTGGATATGTGTTCATTCAGCGGAAGTCTTTCCCTTGGCAGTAATACTATTGACTGTGTAGGCGGTATAGTCGGTTACGTTTATAACGGTAAAACTGCTAAAATTACAAACTGTGGCTTTTACGGAAATATTGAGTCTACCTATTCAAGTGGAAATGTTGGCGGAATTCTCGGTTATTATAACGGTGAAAATGCAAAGTCTTTAACTATATCAAATTGTTTGAGTATTGGTACAGTTCCATCAGGTAGAGGTGCTGTTATAGGTACAATAAAGAATTACGGTTCAACAAATGCCGGTTCAAATAACTACTATTTATCAGGTTTAACTCACAGTAATTCAAATATAACATCATTAAGTGTTACTTCAGCACAGGTTGAAAGCGGAGAGCTTGTTGAACGTCTTGGTACATCATGGGGTCAGAATATTGATAATATAGCTGTTGTGGAAGGTTACCCTGTTCCTGCAGGTCCTGCGGTTTACCCTGTGAAAAGATGTGACGGAGCAACAACTTCTTATAGTAATACAGCAGAAACACTTGTGCACGTTCTTGGCTCAGAGGCAACCTGTAGCTCCAAAGCAATTTGTTCACTTTGTGGCGAACACTATGGCGATTATCTTGAGCATACATTTACTGATGACAGCAATGGCTTTTGTCTTGTTTGTGACGGATATGAGCCTGCGGTGAAAAATAGTGATGGTGTTTATGAAATTTCAAATGCAGGTCAGCTTTATTGGTTTGCAGCATTAGTAAATGGTGATACATCTGCCGTACCTGAAATTGTGGCAGAAAGCGATGCAGATGCTATCCTTATGAATGATATAAAGGTTAACTCCAATGTTCTTAATGAAATGGCTAAGGAAGCACCTGATACAACCGGCTTCAGAAAGTGGGTAACCATAGGTAATGTACAGATAAGCTATTCAGGTGTATTTGATGGCAATAATCACGTGATAAGTGGTCTTTTTTATGATGATGCAACCTTTGGTAGTCGTGCGGGTATCTTTGGTAAAGCGTCTAACAGTACAATTAAAAATTTGGGTGTTGTAGATTGTTTCTTCAAAGGCACTTATGCAGCAGGCTTATCGTCAGACGTTTCTTATAGCGAAATTACAAATTGCTACATCTTAGCTGATGTTTTTGGTACAATTGAAACAGGCGGCTTTATTGGTTATGCTTATGGATGTGAAGTACGCAATTGTTATAAATCAGGTCGTGTTAATGGCTCAACTTATGTTGGTGGATTGATTGGTACTGCTAAACACACTACTATTGAAAATTGCTACAATACAGGTAGTGTTGCAGGTGGAAATGCTGTAGGTGGTGTAGTCGGCTCAACAACATACGGCGCTGTGGTGAAAAATACATATAATACAGGTGTTGTTACCGGTGAAAAACAAAGTGGCGTAGTAAGCCAGATATTAAATGATAGTCAGGTTTTAAATTGTTATTACTTAGAGGGTACAGCTGAAAATGGCTTTTATGAAAGCGATACCGACGCTGAAGTAGTGTGTGCCTCAGCAGAAGAATTTGCATCAGGTAAAATTGCATATCTTCTTCAAAGTGGCAATACAGAACAAGTCTGGGGACAGAAGAGTAATGTTGATGGTTCTTTGCCTGTCCTTACAAGCAATGAGCACTACAAGGTAGTAAAGGTGGGCTCAACCGGTGATTATTCTGTTTCTAATATAGGCGATATAAATGCAGACGGCACAATTGATGTGAATGATTATCAAGCACTTGTTAATGCAGTGCTTGCAGAAAAACACGCGCAAAGCGGTACTGCAGAATATAATGATATTATAAGATATGACTTAACAGGTGACGGTTACCTTAATGTTTTAGATGCTCATTATATGAACCTTTTGATTAACGGTTACAATACTGTTGAAGTATATGCAGTTGGTGACTATGACTTAAACGGTGTGGC
>JAZUMM010000174.1:0-9997 GCA_045603625.1 Acutalibacteraceae bacterium
GAGAACGGAGCCTGTGTACCCCAACGAGATGGAGTATTTACGCCGAAAATGAAGCTTTCAAGACATTTTTTAACTTGCTTATAATCAAGATTATCTACCCTTACGAACGGAGCAAGATATGTGTCAAATGATGAGAATGCCTGTGCACCTGCCCATTCATTTTGCATAATGCCGAGGAAGTTAACCATCTGGTTACAAAGTGTTGCAAGATGGCTTGCAGGTGATGAAGTGATTTTGCCCGGAACACCGCCAAGACCTTCCTGAATAAGCTGTTTAAGTGACCAACCTGCACAGTAACCTGTAAGCATTGAAAGGTCGTGGATATGAACGTCTGCATTACGGTGAGCATTTGCAATTTCTTCATCGTAAACCTCAGAAAGCCAGTAGTTTGCAGTAATAGCACCTGAGTTTGAAAGAATAAGTCCACCTACAGAATAAGTAACAGTTGAGTTTTCTTTAACTCGCCAGTCTGTAACCTTAACGTAGCTGTCAACAAGCTCCTTATAGTCAAGGATTGTTGATTTCATATTACGGATTTTCTCACGGTTCTTTCTGTAAAGAATGTATGCCTTTGCAACATCTGCATAGCCTGCCTGAACAAGAACGGATTCAACACTATCCTGAACATCTTCAACTGCTACAAGATTGTTTGAAATCTTTGGTTCAAAGTTTGCAGTTACCTTAAGTGCAAGAAAATCGATTATATTGTCATTATACTGTTTGTTGCATGCTTCAAAAGCCTGTCTTATAGCAATAGCGATTTTTTCTATATTAAAATCTGCAATTTTGCCGTCTCGTTTAATTACCTGGTACATAAATCTCCCTCTTTCTTTGTTTTATTTTGTGTAAAGCCTGTCAAAAGTCCACTTCTTCCGACGTTGCGTAAATGATAATAACAGATAAATATGCCCTTGTCAACCCCAAAACACAATATATTGTGTTATTTTTTTGATTTTTTTAAAAATCGGCACAAGATGTGGTGACTGTTTTGTGAAAATATAGCAATAATACACATATATATACTCTCTCTTTTGTACAATATTACTTTATTTTGTTAATAAAGAAAAAAAGAACCACAACATCTTGTGGTATCAGACACAAGATATTGTGGTTTAAAAACAAATACATATTATATATTGACCGTTAAATACCCCTGATTTGTGCATTTGGAACGAAATTTTTAACAGTTGCCAGCATTTCTTCCATTTCTTTTTTTGTTGTACCTTTGCATGAAGGGTCAATTAAATTACCGGAGTCAACAAAATTCTGTAAAAAATACTTTTCATCGCCCTGAATCCATTTGGCAAGCTTTTCCATATCCTGCACGGTATGAAAATTTGATGTTACGGTTGTTCGGAATTCAAAATCAACTCCGCTGTTCATAAGAAGCTCCACGCTCTTCTCAACCGGTACAATATCAAAGCCCTTAAGCCCTACCGTTTCCGCATAACGCTCCTTGCAGTTTTTTATATCCATAGCAATATAATCTGCAAGGTCAAGAGCAAGAATATCCTTAAGCTTTTCGGGAAAGCTGCCGTTTGTATCAAGCTTGACCGCGTAGCCCATATCCTTAATTTCATACATAAAACGTTCAATATCCTTCTGCAGCAAGGGCTCACCACCTGTTATTGCAACACCGTCAAGAACGTTTTTGCGTCTTTTGAGATGGTCAAAAATCTCTTCCTCTGTATATTCATCGTCACCTATTTCCGTAACAAGCAACGCATTATGGCAAAAAGGGCACCTGTAATTACAACCTGCGGTAAACACCGTACAGGCAGTTTTACCCGGAAAATCCAATAACGTTAACGTCTGAAAACCTTTAATAATCATTCAATCACCTGAAATTCAATATAATAAAATTATATTACACTTTTTCCTCAAGTCAACCGATTTTTGCTCAAAATCGTACATTTATACATATTATATAATAAAATCACTATATTTTGTGTATTTACATTTGAGAATGTTTGTGATATAATATCGGTACTAGTAGTATATACTAATCACATTATGGAGGAATTTATCATGAAAGCAAAAAGACAAATTGCTGTTTTACTTGTAGCAGTTATGCTTCTCGTTCCTTTTGTTGTTTCTGTTTGCGCTGCAGGCGAAACAATTGTTTCAGGACCGGTTAAAACAGTGTACAACGACAATGAGTATTTTAATCCTCAGGGCATTGTTATTTCCGTTGACGGTGAAGAAATTGAGTATTTACCTACCGACGACAATTTCAAGTTCGTTCCTGGTCTTGACCAGAAGCTCACAACTCAGAATGTTGTTCTTGACTCTAACGGTAATGCTGCTGTTGATGAAAACGGCTACAAGCTCTATACTGCAGACGTTGCAGTTTACTACAACGAGGTTAAAATCGGCGTAGTTACAGTTGCTGTTTCACACGTTTGGGGCGACACAACTTATATGGACAATAACTACCACGGTAATTATTGCTTAGGTTGCGGCATTGTTGACGAGCTTACTCTTGAAAGCCACAACGTTCCTGAATATATTCCGAACGATGACGGCGGTTTATTAATCCAGCAAACAGAAACAGGTAAATGCGATGACTGTGGCCATGATATTACAAGAGCTATTGCCGGTTCAGAAAAGTTTGACTCTATCTTCACAGGCAACTACACAGAAACAGAATTAACAATTCTTACATACATCAAGCTCATCCTTGTTGGTCTTGTTCAGATGCTTGTAGGTATTAAATAAGGAGGAAACGATAATGAGCAAAAAAATATTATCATTAGCACTTGTTGCTATAATGCTTTTCTCTTTTACAAGCATTGGTGTCGGCGCTGAAGAGCCTGCACCTGAATTAACCTTGAAAAAGAAAGTTACTATCACCGTTATGGACTCATACACACTTACAGACAGTTCTCTTTCTCCTTTCGGTGTAGAAGTTGATATTGATGATAAAAAGGTTGTTGCACTTGACGGCGCTACAAGAGATTATACTGTAACAATCAACTCTATTACAGCTGTTGACCCTGCTACAAGTGCAATTATTACTTACGATGCAGAAAATCCGGATGAATTCCTTGACATTTTCAGATTTGAAAATGAAGAAGAAAAGAGTTCTATCGGTATTACAGTTGACTTCCAGGTTGACTTTGCATCTAAAGACGTATTTGGTGAATTAGGCTACACTGTTACAATCAACGGTTTCTCTACTCCACCAAGCTTAGGTATTGACCTCGGTAATGCAGTTGCCGTTCCAACTGCTATTCCATACTCAGGTCAGTTCCTTGAATTCCCAAGAATCGAAAATATTTCTATCCTTGTTTCTTCAACAAAAATGAAATATCAGGATACAGAATATGCTGAACTCGAAGGCACAAAGCTTAATGTTAACACAGTTGTTGATACATACAACGATTTAGGTACTTTAGTATCAACAAAGGCTCAATCTTCAGGTACTGTTACATACGGTTCATTAAACGCTCACATGTTCACAACAACCCCTGCTAAAGACAAAAAGCTTCCGGCAGGTACAACAGAAATTGTTACATTCTTCTTTGGTCAGAGACTTACATCTATCCCTGTAACTGTTACACATGCATGGTCAGATGGTCCTGTTTCTATCACAACAGATAAATATTCAGACAACAAGCCCGGCTACCACGCAATTGTTTGTAACGGCTGTGGCGAAACACATGACCCACAACCTCACGTTCCGCCAATTGCTCTTGATGAAAACGGCAACCCAATTCTTGATGAAGATGGCAATCCTGTTCAGGATTGGAAATCAAATGAAGATGCTACATTCACAAGTAACGGCACAGCATCTTGTATATGCGAGGATTGTGGCGCAACACTTACAAAAGACGTTTTAGGTTCAGCACAGTTTAATACTGCTTTTGCTAACTACCACTTCCTTCTTGTTATCTTTGAATACATCAACTTAATTCTCAGAATCATTGGTGCTTCTGTTGGCTGATAAATTCCATAATATATAAAGAAAACCGATTAAATTCAACTGAATTTAATCGGTTTATTTTTTTATTACATTAATATATAGATTATCTTACTACGCCTTGTTCAATTGCAGCCTTCTTAACTGCTTCGGCAACCTCTGATGCAACACCCCTGTTTAAAGCAGACGGAATAATATTTTCTTCGGTAAGCTCATTTTCAGGTGTATGATTTGCTAAAGCATAGGCAGCCGCAAGCTTCATTTCCTCAGTAATTGCAGTTGCACCGCAATCAAGTGCACCCCTGAATATGCCCGGAAAAACAAGCACGTTGTTTATCTGGTTCGGGAAATCGGAACGCCCCGTGCCAACAACTCTTGCCCCTGCATCCTTTGCATCCTGAGGCATAATTTCAGGCGTAGGGTTAGCCATTGCAAAAACAATTGCATCCTTATTCATTGAGCTCACCATAGCCTTTGAAAGCACGCCCGGTGCAGATACACCAACAAACACATCAGCATTCTTTACAGCAACACTCAAGTCCCCTGTTAAGCCCTCAGGATTAGTTTTTTCTGCAAGAGCAATTCTTTCTTCACCTAAGGATATATCATCTGCAGATATGATACCTTTTTTATCAACAAGTACCATATTTTTTGCACCTGCAGCAATAAGCATTTTAGAAATTGCAGTTCCCGCAGCACCTAAACCGTTAACAACGATTTTAACCTTTTCAATATCCTTTTTAACAACCTTCAAAGCATTAATAACGCTTGCCAGAACTACAACTGCAGTACCGTGCTGGTCATCGTGAAAAATAGGAATATCACAAAGCTCTTTAAGCTTGCGTTCTATTTCAAAGCACCTTGGCGCAGCAATATCTTCAAGATTTATACCGCCAAAGGAACCTGAAAGAAGATAAATTGTGCGAACAATTTCATCTACATCCTTTGACTTTATACAAAGAGGAAAAGCATCCACATCTGCAAATGCTTTAAACAATGCACATTTTCCCTCCATAACAGGCATACCTGCTTCAGGACCGATATCGCCAAGACCAAGAACTGCGGTGCCGTCTGTAATAACCGCAACAAGATTGTTCCTACGTGTTAATTCAAAAGACTTGTTAACATCTTCCTTTATAACATTACAAGCCTCTGCAACGCCGGGTGTATATGCTAAAGACATATCCTCCCTTGTGTTTACGGGACAACGTGCAACAACCTCTATTTTGCCGTTCCACTCATAATGCTTTTTAAGTGATTCTGCTTTAATATCCATAATTATTCCTTATTTGCCTGCATTTTAAGGTATGCATTAATGAAACCGTCAATGTCGCCATCCATAACGGCATTGATATTACCGTTTTCAAAGCTTGTTCTGTGGTCCTTTGCAAGTGTATACGGCATAAATACGTATGAACGTATCTGACTACCCCAGGCAATTTCCTTCTGAACACCTTTAATATCACTGATTTTATCAAGATGCTCACGTTCTTTGATTTCAATAAGCTTTGATTTAAGCATACGCATAGCAACCTCACGGTTCTGATGCTGGCTTCTTTCAACCTGACAAGAACACACAATACCTGTCGGAATATGTGTAAGACGAACTGCAGAAGATGTTTTGTTAACCTTCTGTCCGCCTGCACCTGATGAACGGTAAACGTCCATTTTAATATCTTCAGGAGCAATATCAACTTCAATACTATCGTCAATTTCAGGCATAACCTCAAGTGAAGCGAAAGAGGTGTGACGTCTGCCTGATGCATCAAAAGGAGAAACACGAACAAGACGGTGAATACCGCTTTCACTCTTCATATAACCGTAAGCATTTTCGCCTTCAATAAGAATAACTGCAGATTTGAGACCTGCTTCATCACCATCAAGGTAATCAAGTGTTGAAACCTTAAAGCCATGGCGCTCACCCCAACGGTTATACATACGAAAAAGCATTTGAGCCCAGTCCTGAGCTTCTGTTCCGCCTGCACCTGCATGGAATGTAAGAATAGCATTGTTTGCATCATATTCCCCTGTAAGAAGAGTTGAAAGAGTCATTGCATCTAACTGCGAAACAAATGCATCAACATTTTCTCTGCATTCTGAAAAAAGACTTTCGTCCTCTTCTTCATTAGCAAGGTCTATAAGAGTAAGTGTATCTTCAAAAGAGCCTTTGAGGTCTTCATAAGCTTTTATTTTGTTTTTAAGAGAAGCCATGTGCTGAGTAATTTTCTGAGAACGTTGAATATCATCCCAGAAGCCGTCCTTTGCACTTTCTTCTTCCAATTGCTTAACCTCTTCTACCATTTTACTAAGGCCAAGCGCTTCTGCAAGGTCTGTAAGCTTATCCTCATAGCCGCTGAGTTCAAGACGTAATTCTTCAAATTGGAGCATAATTATATTCCTTTCATAATGTTGACGGATACACCGTAACACGTAATTACATATTTTTACAAATAATTATTATACCTTAATTATTATAATATGTAAAGAAAATATTTTAATTAAAATGTATGTTACAAAACGCTTTTATCCCTTGCCGCCCGACACCTGTTTTCCTTATTCTAAATGTCAAAAAGCAATATTTAATTTTGTTATAAATGCGAATAGAAAAACACATAAAATAAATGCATAATTATACTGTATATTTATATATAAAAAGGGGTAAATTATGGCTATTTTCAAATGTAAAATGTGTGGTGGCACACTAGATATTACAGAAAATGAATCTGTAAGCGTTTGCGAGTATTGTGGTACTCAGCAAACTCTTCCCAAGCCTGACGACGAGAAAAAGCTTGCACTTTTCAACAGAGCAAACAATCTTCGTCTTAAAAGTGAATTTGACAAGGCTGCAGGTATTTACGAAAGCATAACTGCAGAATTCCCTGAGGAAGCAGAAGGTTATTGGGGCTTGGTGCTTTGTAAATACGGTATTGAATATGTTGACGATAAGGACGGTAAAAAAATACCTACCTGTCACAGAACTTTACCAACACCTATTATGAATGACTCTGATTTTCAACAAGCCTGCGAAAATGCCGATATTGATGCAAAAATCCTTTATCGCGAGGAAGCAAAGGCAATTGACAGAATCCAGAAGAAAATTCTTGAAATTGTTGCTACGGAAGACCCTTATGATATATTTATCTGCTATAAGGAAACTGATGAAAAATCAGGTGCCCGTACAGAAGACAGTGCAATTGCACAGGATATATACACCGAGCTTATTAAACAAGGCTATAAGGTGTTCTTTTCAAGGGTAACACTTCGCGGTGTGGCAGGTGCAGAATATGAACCTTACATATACGCTGCCCTTTCATCTGCAAAAATCATGCTTGCAATCGGTACAAAATACGAGTATTACGATGCAGTCTGGGTAAAAAATGAATGGTCACGTTTTATTTCTATGATGCCATCTAACCCGTCTAAAGTGCTTATTCCTTGTTATAAGAATATGGACGCATACGATATTCCGGAAGAATTCAGTAATATGCAAGCTCTTGATATGGGCGATATGATGTTTTTCAATAGCCTTGAAGCCAGCGTAAAAAGAGTTCTTATGCCTGAAGAAAAGGCTGCCCAAAAAAACGAACCAACAATTACAAACGGTGCAACCGCAACAGTTGAATCTCTTCTTAAAAGAGCTTTTATCTTCCTTGAAGACGGTGAATATGACCGTGCAGATGACTTATGCGAACAAATTCTTAACGTTAACCCTGAAAGTGCAGATGCTTACCTTGTTAAATTATTAGTAGAGCTTAAGGTAAGTAAGCCTGCTCATTTAAAAAATGTGCAAAAACCTTTTGATAATAGAAACAATTATCAAAAGATTATGCGTTACGGTAGCGATAGCTTAAAGGCAGAAATTAAAGGCTATATAGATTTTATAAACACACGTAACGAGGAAGCACGTATTGAAAGCATTTACTCCTCCGCTGTTGAAAGCTTAAATAATGCTACAAAAGAATCACATTACAACAATGTTGTAAAGGAATTTGAAAGTATTGCAGGCTACAAGGATACAGATGAGCTTATAAAAACCTGCTACGAAAAAGCAGAAAAGGCTCATAAGGAAGAAACTTATGAAAAAGCTATGTCCTTAATGGAACAGGATACAATTCCAAGCTGCGAATCTGCAAAAGAGCTTTTTGATACTATCCCCGGCTATAAGGATTCAAGAGAGCAAAGCTTTTGTTGTCAGGCAAGAATTGACGAGCTTGAAAAATGGGAAGCCGAAGAGCTTCGCAAGGCAGAGGAAAAGCGCAAGGATGACACCTACAACAGTGCTGTGAAAAAAAGTAACTCTGACGATATTCCAACAATCCGCTCTGCTATAAGACTTTTTGAAAGGATTCCTGATTGGAAGGATTCAAAAGAAAAAATAGACTTCTGCAACGCAAGAATCAAAGAACTTGAAATCAAGCTTGAGGAAGAAAAACGTGAGGTAGAAAGAATCTCTGCCCTGAACGAAAAGAAACGTAAAAACAAGCTCTTATTCAAAAAGCTGTCAAAGGTTGTAGCAGTCGTTATTGTAATTTCTGTCATAGCATACACAATTGCTTTCTTTGCATACATCAAACCTAACGGCAAATATACTGAAGCTACAAAATTACTTGAAGCAGGTAAATACGAGGAAGCAATTACAATATTCAATGAAATTTTGGATTTTAACGACAGTACAGATAAGCTCTTTGAATGTAAATACCTTTTGGCAGAACAATATATTGCAGAAGAAAATTACAACGCTGCCTTCACATTATTCACTGAGTTTGAAAATTATAAGGACAGTGCAGACAAAATCAAGGGTTATAAATATGAATTAGCAGAAAAATTCCTTGCAAACAACGAGCTTAAAAAAGCAATCAACTTCTACTTTGATATAGGAAATTACAAGGATGCAATAGAAAAACGAGACTCTATCTGGGATAAAATTGCAGTAAGACAGACAATTGATTGCAGACAGGAAGAATCCTTCGCAGTAAAGGAAGATGGTACTGTTATTTCAACAAAATTCAAAGGCATTACAGCTACAGAACTTGACGAAATAGCGAATTGGTCAGATATAGTTTCAATTTCCGTAAGTGATAACCACATAGTCGGCTTAAAATCAGACGGCAATGTTGTTGCTACCGGCGAAAACTACGACGGAAGATGCGATGTTTCAGGCTGGTCAGATATTGTATCGCTAGAAACATCCACATATGCTACATACGGTCTGAAAGCAGACGGTACTGTTATTTCAACTGCCGAAATTGAAGATTTAGACAGATGGACAAACATAATAGCAATCAGCAAAAGTGATGACAATCTAATAGGCTTAAAGGCGGATGGTACTGTTGTTTCTATAAGCACCGGTTATAACGATGCCTATGATTCAAGCTCCTGGACCGACATAGTAGCAATTTCCGCAGGTTCCGATTGTATATTTGGCATAAAATCAGACGGTACTGTTGTTGCTATGGGTGATAACGAAAACAAAACTGATGTATCATCCTGGACTGATATAGTAGCAATTGCCACCGGTCCTAACCACACAATAGGCTTGAAAGCAGATGGCACTGTTGTTGCCACAGAACCTCTTGATTATCTTGATAACGGTCAATGCGACGTAGACTCTTGGACAAATATAGTTGCAATTGCCACAGAATTTTACCATACCATAGGCTTAAAGGCAGACGGCTCTGTCGTTGCAGTCGGAAGTGATAGCTTTGACCGATGTGACGTAGGCTCATGGAAAAACGTAAAAGTACCTGATAAAGCTGATGAATAATTCCAAAGTAACCCTCTAAATGTTTAACAGACAAATACAACTTTAAGCCTAAGCTGTATATAACATACTGCAAGGCGGTAAGACAAAGTTATTCGCCGAATATTGAAAAAACAATTAATACGTTTCATATACTTTCCTTTTTTTAAGATTCGGATGAAGAACAAAGGCTTAACGCCGATGCTGTATATGGATACTGCGAGGCGGTAAGACGAAGTTATTCGCCGAATATTGAAAAAACACAAATAGCAGAAGGGCACTGTCTTGCGACAGTGCCCTTCCGCTTTGTGGATGTGGGGTGTGAAAGAGAAAGA
>JAZUMM010000175.1:0-9044 GCA_045603625.1 Acutalibacteraceae bacterium
TTGAAAACATCATCACATTCGATGCTCATGACCCCAGAGTTCAAAACGCAATTCCTCTTAAAGGCTTTGAAAATGTTGCTCCTACATACCAGATGGTAAAAGCTCTCACAAAGAACTTTAAAGACCTTAATATTGACCATGACCATCTTATGGTTATTTCACCTGACGAAGGCGGTATGGGTCGTTGTATTTACTACTCAACTGTTCTTGGTATTGACCTTGGTATGTTCTACAAGCGTCGCGACTACTCAACAGTTGTAAACGGCAGAAACCCGATTCTTGCTCATGAATTCCTTGGTGATGATGTTGAAGGTAAGGATTGCCTTATCATTGACGATATGATTTCTTCAGGTGACTCAATGATTGAGGTTGCAACTAAGCTTAAAGAGCTTAAAGCAAACAGAATTTTCATTTGCACAAGCTTCGGTCTTTTCTGTAACGGATTACAGGAGTTTGACAAAGCATATAAAAACAACGTAATTGACGGTGTGTTTACAACTAACCTTGTTTACAGAACTCCTGAGTTACTTGAAAAACCATGGTACTTTGAAGTTGATATGAGTAAATATTGCTCACTTATTATTGATACTCTTAACCATGACTGTTCAGTTTCAAGCCTTCTTAACCCTGCTGATAAAATTAAAGCAAGACTTGAAAAATATAAAGAAGAGCAAAAAAAGCAGGAGCTTTCTTTCTTTAATAACTAAAAGGCTATATATAACAAGAATATTTTAAATAATATTGACAATTATTTTTAAATATAGTATTATTTATTAGGAAAAATAAACGAGTATAGCACTCGTCATTAATTGGAGGCAATTTTTATGCTTAAAAAAGGTAACATTGCATTATATCTTATTCTTAGTGTATTCACATTTGGTATTTACAGTTTTATTTTCTGGTACAAATGGACTGAGAAGGTTAACACAGTTTGCGACGGCGACGACAAAGACAGTGCAAACTACATACTCGTTCTTATCCTCAGCATTATGACATTTGGTATCTACACACTTGTTTGGAACTACCAGATGGGTGAAAGAATGTACCAAAAAGCAGTTAAAACAGGTGTTCAGATTAAACACGGCGGTATGTTTATTATGATTATGAGATTCTTCCCAATCGTTTGTAGCGTTCTCAAAATCTCTTATCTTAACAAGCTTATTGAGCAGTACAATGCTAACCCTGCAGCATTCAACGCAACAGTTGAAGTTGCTGAATAATTAATCCTGAAGAAGAAGCCGTCCAAAAGGGCGGCTTTTTTTATAAATATAAAGGTGATTTTTATGAATAAAACTTTAAAATTTAACAATGGAAAATTCACTATAATGACTTTAAGTGACCTCCACGAAAATTTAATTATAGATAATAAAGACAAAAGAAAAAGACGAGAGGATATGCATAACCTTGTTAAAACAGGTATACTTGCATTCAAGCCCGACCTTATTGTTCTTTTAGGCGATACTTGCTGCGAAAAGGATGATTCTGAAAACTTTACTGTATACAAGGAGAATTTAAGAGACATTCTTAAGCCTGTTCTTAATTCAGGTATCCCCTTCTGCTATGTTTTAGGTAACCATGAGCATGACCATCTTCAAGAAGAGCAAATTGTGGATGCATATACTCAGTTTGAAACAATGATTGGCGAAAATGATTTGACTGCACCTCGCGGAAACTTCAACTGCAATATACTTGTTAAAAATTCTGCGGGGACAGAAGACATACTTAACCTTTGGTTTATTGACTCAAATAACTGTTGCGATGACAGAAATGTTTCAACCTACGATTGGGTACACCAAGACCAGATTGAATGGTACGAAAATAAAGTTTGCGAAATAAAAGATGCGCACGATGGCAAAACTATTCCTGCAATCCTTTTCCAACACATACCTGTTATTGAGGAATATAAGCTTATGCGTGAAGCAAAGGTGTATGAGCTTCCTTTCGCTGCGCAAGGCCACGATAAATTCTCAAACAAATACTTTGTAAAAAAAGAAGGCGTTGACGGATATCTTGGGGAAGGTCCTTGCTCACCTATGTACAACAGCGGTCAATTCAGTAGCTGGAAAAAAATGGGAGATGTAAAGGCTGCTTTCTTCGGCCACGACCATTTAAACGATTTTACCGGCACTGTTGACGGAATTATGTTAGGTCAGAATAAAACAAGTGGTTTTTGCTGCTACACAGATGGTGCAAGGTCAGTAGTAAGAATCATAACCGTTCACGAGGATAATCCTGAAAAAATAAATTCCAAGGTTTATCATTTTAAAGAGCTTGGTCTTAAGCCTACCTGCCTTGGACCTATTGAAAGCTGGATTTCTGACAGACAAAGTATGGCAGCTCACAAAATTGGCTATGCTGCTGCAGGTATTGCAGGCGCTGTTGCCGTAGGCAAAATTATTCATCACTTCATAAAGAAATAATACGGAGGTAAGGTTATGAATAAAAAACAACTTTTTGCAATAGCTACAGGCTTTGGTGCCGGTGTTGCAATAGGTAAAACCTTAAAAAAGAAAAACATCTGCCCTACTTGTGTTGCAAAAAAAGCCTTGGCTTCCACTCAGGTTCATATATCTGAAAAAGAAAAGTATGCTAATGGTGTTGCACTTACGCCACCTATGGGCTGGAGCAGTTGGAACACCTTCAGAAACACAATAGATGAAAAGCTTATAAAAGATACTGCTGAAGCGTTATGTAAAACAGGCCTCAAGGATGCAGGCTACACCTACGTTAATCTTGACGACTGCTGGCAAAGCTCATTAAGAACTGAAGACGGTAAATTACAGGGCGACCTTTCACGTTTTCCGAGGGGTATCAAGCCACTTGTTGATGACATAAATAAAATGGGTCTCAAGCTTGGTTTATACACTTCAAACGGTACACTCACCTGTGAGGATTTACCTGCAAGCCTTTATAACGAGAAAATTGATGCAGATACTCTTGCAGAATGGGGTGCAGAATACTTCAAATACGACTTTTGCCATAACGAAGCAATTCCCACAATTGCACCTCAGCTTATAAAAATTTATATAGGTAAGCCCGGCGAAACAGATTTCATAAAGTTGATGGCAAATCACGGTACCGTTAATGACGGTGCAAAGGTTTTTTCTGACAAAAGAGTTGAAGGCGGTTACGTTGTTGGTAACCTTTGTGGTGGCCTGGGTAACCTCACATTTGAAGATATTGATGTTCCCGAAAGCGGCGAATACACTCTTACAATTGTTTTCAGAAAAGGCGGTCAGATTCGCAAATTCCTTGTATGCCTTGTAAATGATGAAACAGAATACGATTGCTACTTCCCTTCTTCAAAGGGCTTTACTGCAGATGGTCGCTTACAGGTAAAAATATATCTCAAAAAAGGTTTAAACAAACTTAAATTCTTTAATCCTGTTGCATCAAAAATGGACTCCGCACAACGTCAATACATTAAAATGGGCGCGGAGCTACATCGTGCAACAAAAGAATACGCTCAAAAAACCGGAACAAAGGAAAAGCCTATTGTTTTTTCAATTTGTGAATGGGGCAGAAATAAGCCATGGAAATGGGGACAAAAAGCCGGTAACCTTTGGCGTACAACACCTGATATAAGACCAAATTGGATGTCTATGATTGGCATATATGAGGTTAACGTGCGACTTTACAAATATGCACAAATCGGCTGTTGGAATGACCCTGATATGCTTGAAGTAGGTGTTGGTGACCTCACAATGGAGGAAAACAGAACTCACTTTTCCTTATGGTGTATGATGGCAGCACCACTTATTCTTGGTAATGACATAAGAAAATTTGTTAACGAAGATGGCTCCGTTGATACAGATAATAAGGTTCTTAATATTTTAAAGAACAAAGAGCTTATTAAGATTGACCAGGATAAACGCGGTATTCAATGCAAACGTATATTTACAAACGGCTCAATGGATATCCTTGTTAAGCCTTTGGAAAACAAGGAATTGGCAGTTTGCTTCCTTAATAAATCTGATAAAGAAAAAGAGTTTGATTTTTCATTAATCAAGATTCATAACGAGGCTTACGTTGATTTGCCAATTGCAAAGCAATACGAGGTTACAGATTTATGGGAAAATGAAACTAAAACACTTGATAAAGATTTCTCTGCAAAGGTCAATCCACACGGTGTTAAGGTATACAGAATCAAAGCAAAAACATTTTAATTTAAAATGGAGTGATATTTTTGAATAGAATTAAAATAAAGGAAAATTCCAAGTTATTACTCAAGAAAAAACAGGGCGCCTGTATTATTACAGCATTGCTTGTTATACTTTCAAATGTATTAAATTCAATAATATCCTCCTTAAAATTTTTAAATACCGGGGAAGAAACCGCCCCGGTTGATGATTTAATAAGCCTTTATAATGAAATTTCTTTAAAAAACGATCTTATTGAATTATTCTCATCTTCCATATCCTTAATATTAGGTTTTGCATTTTCTGCCCTGGTGTGTAACCAGATTAAAGTTGGTAGCTGCAGATTCTTTTTAAAACTCAGAAATAATCATAATATTGAAATTAATGAGATTTTTAAAAGCTGTTCAGACAAAACATTTTTAAATATTGCAAAAACAACCTTAATTGCAGACATAAAAATCACATTATCTACCTTTCTTCTTTTGATACCCGGAATTGTAAAAAAATACGAATATGCAGCACTACCCTATATTTTATCTGTTAACCCTGAAATGGACCACCAACAAGCACTTAACCTAAGCACGAAAATTATGAAAGGACACAAAATGGAGCTTTTTAAACTCCAACTATCATTTATTGGTTGGTTCCTTTTGTCAATCCTTACCTGCGGTATTCTTGCTGTGGTTTACGTTATACCTTACTACTTAATTGCAGAAGCAGAGTTTTTTACATACGTAAAAGAAGAAGCTATTCGCAACAAGATTATTTCATCTAAGGTTTTACCTAAAGGTAAAAAACAATAAACCGAAGTTAAAACAAGCCGTTATCCTGAGATAACGGCTTGTTTTTTATTTGTATAAAATTATTTAATCCTTCTGGGGCACCTGATACTGAACATCTTCAAACTGCATAACAACATCTTCTTTTGTAAAATCACAATCAGAATACCTTTCGGAATAATAATTGTATTTATTAATTTCGAAGGTTGTGTCAGGCTTACAGGTAATGACTGTACAACCGCGTTGTGAGCCCTCTTTGGATATTCCTATGTAAGCAAGATAGTCTACGCTGTAACCGTAGCTGAACAAAATACCATCCTTTGAAATTGTTGCATTGTTATAGTGGTCGTGACCAAAAAACGTTGCTTTGGTTGAATCCATTTCAACCATTGCTTCAAACAAATCATCTTCACCGATACCGCAATAAACACGTTTACCTGTTTCACCGATAATACCGTCAACGTATTTTACACTTTCAGTATCTTTAAAACCGTTGGCCTCTAATTCAAACCAGGCATCCTTTGTTTCAACGAGAGGTATGTGGTAAAAGCCAAGGCTTTTTACGGTTTTAAATGCATCATATTTTTCACTATTTATATTTTCATTATACACTTTTAATTGTGCACGATTCTCTTCATTCATACGGTTGATTTCTTTTTTATACCATTCAACCTGATTCTTATGAATATTATCATATTTCCATTGAAGACCTAAAAAATCACCGTCAGTATATGAGTGAGAATCCATCATCACAAATGCTTGTGTAATTAAGCCTGCACTGTTTTTAACCTCAATCACGTGATTTCCGTATCCGTCTATATCCTCAGGACCCGGTTGATACAAGCAATATTTTAAGCTTTCATCTGTATAAAAGGATGAAACCTCTTTCCTATCATAGTAACTATACGCTTCTGAATCATGGTTACCGAAAGTAACAGTCCAATAAACACCAAGTGTTTCCATTAAAGCTATAAGCTCATTTGCCCCGCTTTTATTATTAAGTGTACCCGCCTGAAAGAAAACAGGATATGCTATATCACCTGTTATAATAACCAAATCAGGCTTTTCGGTAGTTACCATATTAGCAACTGCACGCAATGCGTATTCATCCTTTTGATTACTCATAAAGCCACCGCCAAGATGAACGTCTGTTAATTGCATAACCTTAAAATCTTCATCAGTTGTAAAAACCCAATTACCGTTAGCATCCTTTTGAGGTACCAGCTGATTTGAATAATTAACCTTTTTAAAGCTTTGAGCGTATTTGATATTTGAGTTTACAAGAATACTGTTCACAACAGCAATTATCGCACTCAATGCAATTACAACAACAAGAAATATAATAATAAATTTCTTGAATTTTTTCTTTTTTGAGCCTTTAATCTTTTCTTTTTTCTCTTTCATAAAAACACTCCTTTTACTTTACACTTTCAAATACTGCCGTACCGTCAATACGAAGAGTTGTTTTAAACACTCCGCCCTCTTCAAATAACGAGCCTTTTTGCGGATTTTGATAAATAACAATTAATTTACCTTGCTTTTTAATTGCTGCTTCTTCAAGCTTTTTTACAAACTGTTCAACCACATCTCTCGGAAAAGGATTATACATATAAATATAATCATAATCCTCTAAATGTGAAAATGTTAAAGCATTTTCACAAAACACATTAAACTTCCCGTTATTATCAGGGAAAATTTTATTCATATTTTCTTCAGCAATAGCTGCAAGACTCTTATTAATCTCAACACCATCAATTTTTGAAAACGGAAATTGAGAAAAAAGATACATTGCGTAACCCTTGCCACATCCCACATCAAGAATCTTAGCATCTTCATTAATACGAAGGATTTTGAAAATATTTGGCATTGAATAGGACGCCTCGTAACCATTGCATTGCCCGGATTCTTCAAGTGAGGAATTAACATCCGGTATATATCCGCCAAAATCAACACCGTACCGGTTCTCAATCAATTCAATTTCTTTATTGTGTTGAGACCTTTTTTTATTTATTTCGTTTTTATGAGATAAGTGCCTTTTTAATTTAACAGGCATTTTTCTTAAAGGTGTACCCTTCAAGCTATTAATTAATGATGAAATTTTCATATATTCACCTTACAAATTAGCCATTGAAAGTCTCCGCTTTCAATGGCTAATTTAAAAATTATTCTATATATTTATTTCCTGCTTCTTCCAATACAGTAACCTCTGCGTTACGTATTGCAGAATAGTTAATGGCTATGCTTCCGGGACCAACTACGCCTGTAACCTTAACCCATTCCCCATCTGCAGGAACAGAAGCATCCTTATCGGCGAAAACCACTTCAATAGGAATCATATCTGATAGCGAAACCTCTGTTGTTTCTTCACCCTCATGAGATTCCTCATCATGATTATGAGCATCGCCTGTATGGTCGTGAATTCTGTATACTAAGTACTCATAATTCCCGCCATCATACACATTCTTATAAAATAATCCTTCAATTTCAACAGTAGCACCTTTAAACGCTGCATAACCGTCTTCATCCTCAGGAAGACTATAAGATTCATCAAGGACAGCTATCCACTCAGAGTAATTCTCATCTGTAATAGTAATTTTCACCTGAGCTCTGTCCTCAAAAGTGCCACCTTTATCATCTATGGCTTTGAGCTCTTGCAATACTCTTGCTTTATCAGCCTCAAAGCGTTGCTCGCGAGCTTCAAGCTCCTCGTTATGCTTTTGAGTTTTTACCCATCCACCAACAAGAATTGCAACTATACCTATTATGAAAGCAAGCAAAACGCTACCCATAATTATAGTTACTTTCTTTTTAAAAGCAGCATCAGCATAATCTTCTCTGCGCATACCATCAGGAATTCTTTCCTTCTGAATATTTTTAGATTGCTTCTTGTTTGTTTTTTTATTTTTTGCCATAAATCCACACAAGCCTTTCGGGATTAATGTTATAAAATGTTTTATCCAAAAAATTTAATCAGTCTTTAAAAAACTGAGGTAAATACTTTTTATGGGCTGCTTTCATCTCTTCAAAGCATGCCTTTGACTGTGCAAAGTCACCACAAAGAGGATGAAGCATAAGAGCATTAAGTGCAGCCTCGTCAGAACCTGTGATACCTGCTTCAACTGTATATTTTTCGTAAGCTTTAACAGTTCTCATAAGAGCTTTTATGTGACGGTTTTCAAACGGTTCAACAACTACCGGCGTTGCACCGTCTGCACCTATAACTGCAGCGATTTCAACAATATCGTCATCATCCATAAAATCAAGTGTGCCATTATTTTTTATGTTAACAACGTGAACGTCTTTTTTATCGTTTGCAATTGAATCAATAAGTGAAACTGCTGCAAGTGAATATTTATAACCGCCACGTTCTTCAAGAAGAGCAGGCTTAATTACAAGTTCATTATCACTATAAAGCTCAAGAAGCTGTTCTTCAATTTCCATACATACCTGAGCACGACTCTTTGAACCTGCTTTAAGATGCTGAAGCTTTGCCTGACGGCTGTAATAATACTGAAGATATGATGATGGGAAGCCCTTGCAAGCATTAAGACACTCCATATCAAAACCGTCATCATGAATATTTTTCATAACTGTTGGTGCAAAATCATCATCAAATAAATCAAAAAGCTTTTCTTCACCGTTTACTTTAACGGAAGTAATCCAGCTAAGATGATTAAGGCCAAGATATGTAATTTTAGCATCCTCACCTACTGCAGCCTTAACGTCATCAATCATTGCAATAGGAACATTGCAAAGACCCATTGTTTTAACGTTTGTATGATTAATAAGGAATTCAGAAATTATAGCTGATGGGTTTGTGAAGTTAATAAGCCATGCATCAGGACAAATTGCTTCTATACGCTCTGCAATATGTGCCATTACAGGAATTGTACGAAGTGCTTTGAAGAAGCCACCGATACCTGTTGTTTCCTGACCGATAAGGTCGTGCTTGAGAGGAATACTCTCATCAATATGACGGCAAGGAAGCTTGCCTACGCGAATTTGTGTAACAACGAAATCTGCACCCTGTAATGCAAGGTCAAGGTCATCTGTCATAACAATTTCGCAATCAATACCTGCGCTCTTAAGCATACGAGTGCAAAGTCCGCCAACTATATCACGCTTT
>JAZUMM010000176.1:0-6691 GCA_045603625.1 Acutalibacteraceae bacterium
TAATAATAAAACTTATATAATCAGGAAGGAGTTTTCTATCATGGAAAAATCAGCAAACGGTATTCTCAGAACAACAATTGAAAAGGTAAGAGATTTAGTTGACGTAAGCACAATTATAGGTGAGCCTATTAACTTACCCGACGGCCTTACAATTATCCCTGTTTCAAAGGTTACATACGGATTTGCTTCAGGCGGTTCAGACTTCCCCTCAAAAAATAACGTTGAGCTTTTCGGCGGTGCAGGCGGTGCAGGTATCACAATCAACCCCGTTGCTTTCCTCGTTGTAAAAGACGGTGATGTTACAATCAAGCATATCGTTTCAAACGACAATGCAGTTGAAAGAGCAGTAAGCTTAGTACCCGAAATGTTTGATAAGGTTACAAATCTTGCAAAAAAGAAAAAAGCTGTTGCTGTAGTAGATGTTGAAGCAACAGCTGAATAATCTTTTATAATTTCATAGGCGAATTGAGTAACTCATTTCGCCCAAACCACCTGCATATTATTTTTTGAAAGCAGGTGGTTGTTTTGCTAAATAGAATATGTATTGTTTTTGTTTTAGCTTGCATTTTTTTCAGGCCTTTTTGCGTAATTTCGTATGCAACTACTGCTGATGACGTTGCTTTATCAGCCTCTTCAGCCGTTCTTCTCAATGCTCAGACGGGCGAAATAGTTTATGAAAAGAATTGTCACGAAAAACGCGGGATTGCAAGTACTACGAAGATAATGACGTCAGTTTTGCTTCTTGAAAACCTTGATTTATCTGATGAAATAAAGGTTAAGGGTGAAGATGTTAAAATTGAAGGTACGTCTATAGGCTTAAAGGCTGATGATGTTGTTACGGGCGAAGTGTTACTTAAAGGTATGCTTTTGGAAAGCGGAAACGATGCGGCGAATGTTACTGCAACTGCAGTAAGCGGTACTATTGATGCATTCTCTGTTCTGATGAATGAAAAAGCGAAATCAATAGGTATGAAAAACACATCCTTCAAAAACCCTTCAGGCTTGACGGAGGAAGGTCATTTTTCCACCGCTTATGATATGGCTTTGCTTGCCCGCTATGCGTTGAAAAAACCTGATTTTAAAAGCATATGCTCTTTGAAGCAAGCAAGGGTTTCATACGGCAATCCGCCATATGAAAGAACGTTTACTAATCATAACAAGCTTCTTGATAGCTGCGAGGGTGTTTTTGGTGTTAAAACGGGCTTTACAAAGGCTTCGGGAAGATGTCTTGTAAGTGCTTGTGAAAGAAACGGTTTAACTCTTATTGCCGTTACTCTTAAAGCACCTGACGATTGGAACGACCATAAAAAGCTATATGATTATGGCTTCAAAAAATCGGTAAAAAGAAACGTTCAGTTTGATGATAGCGGTATTAAGGTGAACGTTGTTGGCTCGAATAAACAGCACGTAAAAGTTGAACTGTTGTCAGAACTGAGCTTCTTTTCAGTAAAAGAAATTGAAACGAAAACAATAGTTTATTGTGAACAGTTTTTATATGCAGATATAAAATGCGGTGATGTTGTTGGCAAGGTTGAGGTAAAAGATAGCTTTAATAATCTCATTTGTGAAAGCTATCTTGTCAGTAAAGAAAATGCTTTTCTCGATTTTGAGCCACAAGATAAGCCACCGTCACTATTGGATAAATTAAAAAAGATAAAAGGATAAATTAGAATATAAATTATGGCACAGGAAAGATTACAAAAGTATTTATCAGAATGTTCTGTTGCTTCAAGAAGAAAAGCAGAAGAACTTATAAAAGCAGGAAAAGTAAGAGTTAACGGCGTAGTTGCCCAATTAGGCGATAAGGTTGACCCTAAAAAAGATACTGTAACAGTAAGCGGTAAAAAGGTAGTTGCAGTAAAACAAAAGTATTATATTATGCTCAATAAACCACGTGGTTACGTAACTACAATGAGCGATGAATTAGGCAGAAAATGTGTTGCAGAGCTTGTTCAGGATGTTGGTGCACAAGTATATCCCGTAGGAAGATTGGATAAGGATTCCGAAGGCTTACTTCTTCTTACTAATGACGGTGAGTTTGCAAACGCAGTTATGCACCCGCGTAAGCATATCCCCAAAACGTATCGTGTAACTGTCCGTTCCAATATAAATGATGCTCAGGTAGAAAAGCTTGAAAAGGGTATTGATATTGAGGGCGACGGCAGAGATACTTTACCTGCAAGCGTTCATGTTATTGAAAAAAGTGCAGAGCGAAGCGTTTTTGAAATTACAATTTACGAAGGCAGAAATCGTCAGATTCGTAAAATGTGTGAGCAAGTCAGTCTTGATGTTATCAGGTTAAAACGTAACTCTGTTGGTTCTGTTAAATTAGGTATGCTCAAGGTGGGCAAATGGCGAGAGCTTACAGATGATGAAGTGCATCGTTTACAGGTTCAATAAAAATTGACAACATAATTCGCATTTAGTATAATGTAATATAAATATTTTAAAGGCTGGTTTTTATGGTTAGAAGTATGACAGGCTTCGGCAGGGCACAGGCATCTGTTGAAGGTTTTAATATTACAGTAGAAATCCGTAGCGTTAATCACAGATATTTTGAGTTTTACGCTAAGCTTCCTCGCACTTATTCCTTCCTTGAAGAAAAAATCAAATCTCTTCTTTCAACAGGTATTTCCAGAGGTAAGGTTGAGTGTTCTGTTCAGCTTGAAGCAACTGCAGATGAAAGTGTTCAGGTTTCAATCAATGAACCTCTCGCAAACGGATATGTTAATGCAGTTAAGCAGCTTGCAGAAAGCTATGAGGTTGAAGCTTCATTGAACGGTCTTGCAATTGCTCGTTTCCCTGATGTTTTGTCAATCAGTAAGGCACCGGTTGATGAAGATGAGCTTTGGGGTAAGGTTTCTCCTGTTGTTCTTGAAGCTCTTAACAGTTTTGTATCTATGCGTGAAACAGAAGGTAAAAAGCTTTGTGAAGATGTTCTTTCAAGAGCAGATACTATTATTAATAACGTTTCTTATATTGAAGAACGCTCACCTGAAACTGTTAAAATTTATTCCGAAAAGCTTCTTGAAAGAATGAAAACTGTTTTGGGAGATACACAGATTGATGAGGCAAGAATTTTAACAGAGGCTGCAATATATGCGGACAAGGTTGCGGTTGCAGAAGAAACTGTTCGTCTCAGAAGTCATATTGAACAACTTCACGAAATGCTTGATTCTGATGAAGCGGTTGGCAGAAAGTTAGATTTTCTTGTTCAGGAAATTAACCGTGAAGCAAACACAATCGGTTCAAAAGCACAAGATGTTGATATTGCCCGCAGGGTAATTGATATAAAGGCAGAAGTTGAAAAAATAAGGGAACAAATTCAGAATATAGAGTGATTTTATGAAACTTGTTAATATTGGGTTCGGTAATTTAATTAATGCCGACAGAGTTATTGCAGTAATCAGTCCTGATTCTGCTCCTGCAAAAAGAATGATTCAGGAATGTCGCGAAAGGGCTCAGCTTGTAGATGCAACTCACGGCAGAAAAACTAAAACAGTTATTATTACAGATAGTGATAATGTTGTTTTGTCATTTCTTACTGCAGAACAATTAATGCAACGTTTTGAAGCAGAAAAAGGAGGTCAGGAATTTGGCTTTGGCGAATAAGGGTATTCTTATAGTTCTTTCAGGTCCTTCAGGTTCAGGTAAAGATACTGTTCTTTCTGAGTTGAGGCGCAGAAATCTTAATATGAAGCAGTCAATTTCCGTTACCACACGTGAAATGCGTAAAGGCGAGGTTGATGGTGTTGATTATTATTTCACCGATGCGGAAACCTTTGAAAAAAACATAGAAGACGGTTATTTTCTTGAATACGTTAAATATGGTGATAATTATTACGGTACACCAAAGCAAAAGGTTCAGGAGCTTATTAATCAAGGTTATAACGTTTTTCTTAAAATTGAAGTTGAAGGTGCAGGGAATGTACGTAAGGTTTTCCCGCAGGCAGTTTCTGTTTTTATTATTCCGCCTTCAATAGAGGCACTGGAAGAGCGTTTAAGAGGCAGAGGAACAGAGTCTGAGGAATCATTCCTCAAGCGTATTTCAATTGCTAAAAACGAGCTTAAAAGGGCAAAAGAATATGATTATATTGTTATCAACGATGATGTTTCAAGGTGTGCTGATGATATCTGCGCAATTATGGGTGCAGAAAATTCAAGGTACAGTAATATGAAGGATTTAGTTGATGCTATGAATAAATAATTAAATGAAAGGAATATAAATTATGCTTAATCAAGATCTCTCAAAAGTACTTAAAGGACACATCAGCCGTTACTCTTTAGTTTCTGCAACTGCAAAAAGAGCACGTGCTATTTCCGATAAAAATCTTGAAGATAAGGTTATCTCAACAGAAAAACCGGTTAGTGTTGCACTTAATGAATTTATTAATGAAGAGTATAAAATCATTGAACCGGAAGAAATTGCAAATATCTAAATTATGAGTGAATCCACATATTTTGCATTAGTTGCCGTTGAGGGCGTGGTTTATCATTTTGATATGCCTTACTCTTATAAAATTCCTTTTGAGCTTGAAGGCAAAGCAAAGCAAGGAACAAGAGTAATGGTACCCTTCGGCAACGGAAACAAAAAAAGACAAGGGCTTATACTGTCTGTTAAACCGCTTTTTGAGGCGGAAAACCGCGAAAAGTTAAAAACAATATCATCTGTTCTTGATGATAAACCTCTTTTTGATGAAGAGATGATTTCGCTTGTTTTCTGGCTTAAAGAGAATACCTTTTGCACTCTTTTTGAGGCTGCAAAAGCAATGTTACCGGCAGGTATAGGCCTTAGTTATGTTGTTTCTTATATGTCAAAAGAGGTGGATTTTTCTGTTATTTCAAAGTTAAATTCAACTCAAAAAGAAATATATGATTATCTTAAATCACAAAACAAATATGTGAAAAAAGAGAAAATAATTTCAGATCTGGGTCTTGTTGCTGATACAGATGCTTTTTCGGTTTTGGAAAAAACCGGTGCAATAGTTTCAAATACAGATGCAAAACGTAAAACAGGTGATTTAACTGTAAAAAACGTGCGCCTTACCGTGAGTGAAGATGAGGTAAATGAAATTATCAAAAGCTTGACCGTAAAACAAAAAAGTGTTGCTAATCTTTTAAAGGATATTGGTGGCGCATCTGTTAAAGAGGTATGTTATTTCTGCGGTGTAACACCTGCAGTTGTTTCTGCTCTTGAAAAAAAGGGGATAGTTGAGCTTTTTGACAGTGAAATTTATCGTAAGCCTAAGTATGTTTCGCTGTCGCATAAAACAGAGTCACCTGTTTTAACTCAAAGTCAGTCAAAGGCATATAATGAACTTTTGAAAAAATACCGTGAGCACGAAGCAGGTGCGTACCTTCTTTACGGTGTTACCGGTAGTGGTAAAACACAAGTTTTTTTAAAGCTTATAGAAGATGTTGTAAATGACGGCAAGGGCGTTATTGTTATGGTGCCTGAAATTGCTCTGACACCTCAGACTCTTAATATTTTTTATTCACATTTCGGTAATAAGGTTGCAGTGTTTCACAGTGCCCTTTCCGCAGGAGAAAGAATTGATGAGTGGAAGCGCGTGAAAAATGGTGATGCTAAAATTGCAATCGGTACACGCTCTGCCGTGTTTGCTCCGTTTTCTGATCTTGGTCTTATTGTAATGGATGAGGAGCAGGAGCACACCTATAAATCTGAAATGACACCACGTTACCATGCAAGAGAGGTAGCAAAATTCAGATGTGTTCACAACAATGCTCTTCTTGTGCTTGCATCAGCAACGCCGTCTGTTGAAACTTATACTAATGCCATTAATGGCAGATACGGTTTTGTAAAGCTTGATAAGCGTTACGGTAAAGCAGTTTTACCTGAGGTTAAAACAATTGACATTACTAATACAAAAGGACCTATAAGTAATGAGCTTTATACTGCAATAGAGGAATGTCTTGAAAATAAAAAGCAATGTATTCTCCTTATGAACAGAAGGGGCTTTAATACCTTTGCTGTATGTGGTTCTTGTAAAAGTGTTATAAGCTGCCCAAATTGCAGTATATCCTTGACTTATCACAATGCCAATAATCGTCTTATGTGTCATTATTGCGGTCATTCTCATCCTTATACAGATGTTTGCCCTGAATGTAACGAAAAATCAGTTTCTTATGCAGGGTATGGTACACAGCGTATAGAAGATGAGCTTTCTCGTGTTTTTCCTGATGCCCGTATTTTACGAATGGATGCAGATACAACAATGGCAAGGTATTCTTATCAGGATAAGCTTACTGCTTTTTCTGAGGGCGAATACGATATTTTATTAGGCACTCAAATGGTTGCTAAAGGGCTTGATTTTCCTGATGTAACGCTTGTTGGTATTATATCTATTGACCATCAGCTTTATAACGATGATTTCAGAAGTAGCGAAAAGGCGTTTGATTTGCTTACACAGGTAATCGGCAGGTCAGGCAGAGGTGAGAATAAAGGTGTAGCTTATATTCAATCCGTTGTGCCTGATAACGATATTATTGAGCTTTCTGCTGCACAGGATTACGAAAGCTTTTATAAAACAGAAGCAATTATCAGAAAAAGTATGGTTTATCCTCCGTTTTGTGATATTTGCTCGCTTTGTTTTACCAGTGAACAGTATAATAAATCTTATAACTGTGCAAAAAACTTTTTTGAACTGTTAAAAAATGCAGTTTCAAATGA
>JAZUMM010000177.1:0-6008 GCA_045603625.1 Acutalibacteraceae bacterium
ATTGGATTTTTGGTGTTGAGGGCGAAGATAGGCTGACGCCTTTCAAGACCGAAACACCGAAAAGGCTTGAAAATACTTGCTTTTAGGCAGGTTCGGATAACTCATTTCACCCTAATTGTATAAAAAACATTGTACCATATATATAGTAAAATTAAAAGCATAAAGGATAATTTATATTTTTCTCTTTACAAAAAGAAAAAGGTGTGTTATAATACACAAGCCTTATGACTCGGAGTATGGAGTAAACGCTTTTGCGTGTTCACCTACCCTGCTTTCTGGGTTATTTGGTAATAATATAATGAGGTGAAAAAAATGACACAAGCAGAAAAGAATGCAATTATTGCAGAATATGCTACACACGAAGGAGATACAGGTTCTCCTGAAGTTCAGATCGCTGTTCTTACAAAAAGAATCAACGACCTTAATGAACATCTTAAGAACAATATGAAAGACCATCACTCACGCCGCGGTCTTCTTAAAATGGTTGGTCACAGAAGAAACCTTCTTGCTTACCTTCAGAAGACAGACATTGAACGTTACCGTTCAATCGTTGCTCGTCTCGGCCTTCGTAAATAAGTTCTTAATTCGGGACAAACGGCATACCGTTTGTCCCGTTAGCCGTTTTTTAAAACGGTTTTTAACGTAAAAAATCCGTAGATTTTCGGTTTTAGCGATAAAGAAAAGCATAAGGGTTTTATGTTTTTCTTTGTTGCTAAATCGTAAGGTACGGAAATAAAATAAGTGAGGTAAAAATTATGTTTTTTAAAGACTTCAGAACTTTTGAAACAGAAGTAGCCGGCAGAAAATTAGTTATTGAAACCGGTAAAATGGCTCAGCTTGCAAACGGTTCTTGTATTGTTCGTTACGGCGACACAGAAGTACTTTGCACAGCTACAATGGCTCCGAAACCACGTGAGGGCGTAGACTTTTTCCCTCTTTCAGTTGACTTTGAAGAAAAGCTTTATGCAGTAGGCAGAATCCCGGGCTCCTTCCAGAGAAGAGAAGGCAAGGCTTCAGAAAAAGCAGTTCTTACATCTCGTGTTATTGACAGACCAATCCGTCCTCTTTTCCCTAAGGATATGAGAAACGATGTTTCTGTTGTTGCAACAGTTATGTCTGTTGACCCTGACTGCTCACCTGAAATTGCTGCACTCTGGGGCGTTTCAACTGCAATTGCTATTTCAGACATTCCATGGGAAGGCCCTGTATCAAGCGTTTCTCTCGGCCTTGTTGACGGCGAATATGTTATTAACCCAACTCTCAGCCAAAGAGAAAAAACAGAAATGACTGTTACTGTTGCTTCTACTGATAGCCTTGTTGCTATGATTGAAGCAGGTGCAAACGAAATCTCTAACGAGGTTATGTTTGACGGTATTATGTTTGCTCACGAAGAAAACAAAAAAATCGTTGAATTTATTAAATCAATCGTTGCAGAAATCGGTAAAGAAAAGGTTGCTTTTGAGTCAAACGACCCATCAGAAGAGCTTTACGAAGCAATCAAAGCATTTGCTATTGATGATGTTAAGGCTGCTCTTGACACAGATGACAAGAGAATCCGTGATGAAAGACTCAAACCTATTTACGATGCTGTTCATGCAGAATTTGATGAAAAATTCGCAGATGAAGCAGATAAAATTGAAGATTGTCTTTATAAGCTTCAAAAATTTATTGTACGCCGCTGGCTCCTTGACGAAGGCAAGCGTGTAGACGGACGTGGTATTGATGAAATCCGTCCTCTTAATGCAGAAATTGACCTTCTTTCAAGAGTACACGGTTCAGGTATGTTCACACGTGGTCAGACACAGGTTCTTTCAATCACAACTCTCGGTACTGCTCGTGATGCACAGATGCTTGACGGTATTGACGAAGACGTTGAAAAGAGATACATTCACCACTACAACTTCCCATCATACTCTGTTGGTGAAACAAAACCATCAAGAGGTCCGGGCAGACGTGAAATCGGTCACGGTGCTCTTGCAGAAAGAGCTCTTCTTCCCGTTATTCCTTCAATGGAAGAGTTCCCATACACAATCCGTGTTGTTTCAGAGGTTCTTTCATCAAACGGTTCAACATCACAGGGCTCAGTTTGCGGTTCAACACTTTCACTTATGGCTGCAGGTGTTCCGATTAAGGCTCCTGTTGCAGGTATATCTTGCGGTCTTATTTCTGAAGATGAAGGTTTCATGACAATGGTTGATATTCAAGGTCTTGAAGACTTCTTCGGCGATATGGACTTTAAGGTAGCAGGTACAAAGAACGGTATTACTGCTATTCAGATGGACCTTAAGGTACACGGTCTTACACCTGAAATTATTAAAGAAGCATTTGAGAAAACATACAAAGCACGTATGTACATTCTTGATGAAATTATGAACCCTGTTATTTCTGAGCCAAGAAAAGAGCTTTCTGCTTATGCTCCAAAGCTTCTCACAACAAAAATTGATGTGGAAAAAATTGGTGACGTTATTGGTAAACAAGGTAAGGTTATTCAGAAAATCTGCGCAGAATGTAACTGTAAGGTTGACGTTGAAGAAGACGGTACAATTTTTGTTACTGCAGTTGACATCAACGATGCAAACCGCGCACTTGACATAATCAACACAATTGCAAATGACCCTGAAATCGGTGCAATTTACAACGGTGTTGTTACAAGACATATGGCTTACGGTGCATTTGTTGAAATTGCTCCCGGTAAAGAAGGTCTTGTTCACATCTCCAAGCTTGACGTTAAGAGAACAGAAAAGGTTGAAGATTGTGTAAACGTTGGCGACCAGATTATGGTTAAGGTTACAGAAATTGATGACCAGGGCAGAATCAATCTTTCAAGAAGAGATGCTCTTATTGAAATTGAAGGTCTTGTTCCTGAAAATGACGACGAGCCTCAGAGAGAGCGCCGTCCGAGAAAGCCTTTTAACAAAAGAAGAGACTAATTAAAAAGCTCCTTGCTTCTGCAAGGACCTTTTTTTAAATTAAGGATTAGAGGAAAACACCTTTTGCCAAGGTATTTTTCCCCGTATAGAGTTATATATAATTCGTGTTGCAACGATATTATATCACACCAATAATACAAAATCAATATTGCTTTAATTATGGAACCATCTATGACTTTTTATTGACAAAAATCTACATATTTTATAGAATATAATCATAAAATAGAAACAGGAGGTTTTTTTATGGGTTTTGAAATTGCAATTATAGTTATTGGTCTTTTATTGGCACTTGTTGTGGCAAACGTGCGCATTGTTCCGCAGGCACATGAGTACGTTATTGAATTTTTAGGTAAATACAAAAAAACCTGGGGTGCAGGTCTTCATGTTAAAATTCCGATTCTTGAAAGAATCGCAAAAAAAATTACACTTAAGGAACAGGTTATTGACTCTCCACCGCAACCTGTTATTACAAAAGATAACGTTACAATGCAGATAGATACAGTTGTTTTCTTCAAAATTTTTGATGCGAAAATGTATTCTTACGGTGTTGTTAATCCAATTAATGCTCTTGAGAATCTGACTGCTACCACACTTCGTAACCTTGTTGGTGAGCTTGAATTAGATAACACTCTCACCTCACGTGATACAATCAACGGTAAAATGACTGCTATTCTTGACGATGCAACAGACCAATGGGGTATAAAGGTTACACGTGTTGAGCTTAAAAATATTATTCCGCCACAAGAGATTCAACAGGCTATGGAAAAGCAAATGAAGGCAGAGCGTGACCGCCGTGAAACACTTCTTCAGGCAGAAGGTCACAAGGCTGCGGCTATCACCCGTGCAGAAGGTGACAAGCAGGCAATGGTTCTTGCAGCCGAAGGTGAAAGAGACGCCCGTATTGCACGTGCAGAAGGTGAAGCAAAAGCACTTCTTCTTGCAAAGGAGGCCGAAGCAGACGGTATACGCGCAATTATTGAAGCTAATCCGAATGCGGCAGTTCTTGAGCTTAAAAGGTACGAAGCACTTGTTAATATGGCTAACGGTCAGGCAGCAAAGATTATTGTTCCCACAGATGCAGTTGACGTTGTTAAAAAAGATGTTCTTTTCAGCGAAGCAACAGGCTTAGGTGATGCAACCGAGCAAGGCAAGCCTGCTCCTGCAAAAAAGAAAAAAGCAGACCCTTGTTGTGATTAAAAAGTAAATTCCGGCATAAAATAAAGGCGTGGTGTTCATAGGAACACAACGCCTTATTCTTTTATCTTATTTTTTAAGATTAAGTCCGTTTTTGTAAACGTAGAAAATGCCTGCTGCAAGTAAGCTGCCAACAATTCCACTGAGTGCGCTACTAATAAATACAGCTCCACCACTTGATGTATAACCATTAAAGAGAGCAATTACCGCATTTAAAAAGTAATTTGCAATAACTCCGATTTCTCCACCTGCATATCCCACAGAAACAAAAACAATTCTATCCTTTAATTCCTTACATGCAGGTATACTTAAGCCTACCGCAACTGCTAAACGAATTACTGTACAGATAATAGAGATTAAGCACCATCCGAATTCTGAATAGCCAAAAATCTCATTTACCAAAGCATTAAGAATACTGTTAAAAATTGAAACAACAAAACCTGAACCTATAACAGATACACCTGCAAGAATTACAGATAAATCAATATTAACAGGCTTCTTTTCTTTAACAGGCGGAACTTGTGCCATTGGGCTTACAGGTGTATACGGTGCCTGTACAGGTTGAACAGGTGTTGGCTGAACAGGTGCCGGCTGAAAAGGAGCACTTTGGAACTGTGGTTCTGCTACAGGAGCCTGAAATACCGGCTCTGCAGGAGCAGGGTTAACCACATCTGTCACAGGTGTGCCACAGCCTGTGCAGAACTTCATGCCTTCGGCATTATCTTTACCGCAAACTTTACAAATCATAATATATTCTCCTTTTTTTCAGAATAAGTAAACATCTTTGAAGCTATCAAAGTATTTACTCATTCGATTTTACAAAATTATTATAAGATTAAACTGTTCCTTTTTCTACTCTCTCCATAAAATCAGAGCAAGCAGGAACAACAAAATTAATACCCTTTTCAACTATTTCAAAGGTTACCTCATCACCAAAGCGAACCTCGCCGTCAATATTAACTGCGGCTTTTTCCTTTGTTTTAATAGTAATTTTTTTACCGCGCTTATATGTTGTTCTTTCCCAATCAAGGTGCTGACCTTTTTTATACTTATCAATAAGAGGTAAAAGTGCAACCCTTAAAACGTCCTTTTTAACAATAACAAAATCCAATTCACCGTCGTATGTAAGTGCTTTTGGTGCGGCAAAGTATCCGCCACCGTACCAACGTGAGTTAGCCGCAAGGCAAAAAAGAACGTCTGACTCAAACTCTTCATTATCATCTATTTTAATTTTAAATGTTTTTTTCATCTGCCCGAAGAACTGAAGAAGAACACCCAAGGTGTATGCCGCTTCGCCTTTTATAAAGGGTATTTTTTTTAATTTTGCCTGACGGGCGCAAACCTCTGCATCAATACCCATAGAGCATTGATTAATTGCATATTCAGAGCCACATTTAATAAGGTCAAACTGCATAACAGTTCCTTTTATATGGTCTTTAACGTCACGTAAATCCTTTTTATCACCAAATATACGAATAAAATCATTACCGCTACCCAAAGGGAAAGCTGCAACCTGTGCATTTTCCTTACAGGCACAAGCGTTTACAACCTCCCACAAGGTACCGTCACCACCACAAGCATAAACGCGTATCGGCTCACCTTTATCAACCTGAGCCTTTGCATACTCGTAGCCGTCATTAGGACCCTGAGTAACGTGAATTTCGTAATTTTCAATATTTTCTTCCTTCATTGCATCAACAATTCCGTTGGTGCATCTTTCATAAGAAATACCCTTACCGCAATTAGGATTAATTATAAATAAATGTTTCATAAGTAACTCCTTATTTAGGGTGAAAGGAATTATCCGAACCGTGTTTTATACAGGCGGATTTCCGTTCATCCTGTGTTAAAATACTCGCCAATCCGAAAGGATTAGCTGCGTTT
>JAZUMM010000178.1:0-7272 GCA_045603625.1 Acutalibacteraceae bacterium
TGCATTCTGCTCCATGCCCATATTCTCAAACAAAGGACTTAAGGACAGCACAGAACCATTATTCTTCACCTGAAAAAGCGATTGAAATGCAACTTAAAACAACTGATTACGTTATGGTTGAAAGTAATGGTGTTGTTTTTATAGTTTGTACTACAGATAATAAATATGGCCGTCAATATATATTAAAAAATAATGATGGATGGTATGTTGCTACTGACTCTGTAATTAGAAATAGCATTCTTTCAAAATATGATAAATCAGGGTTGTATGGTATTAATGCGTATAAATATATGGATAAATATTTTATTTGCATTGACCAAGATGAATTGTCCATTAATAAGTATGGCCTTTTAAACGTTACAGATAGTGTAGGTAGTCAATTTGAAGAAACAGAATTCGATACGCAGATTTTGAATTCCCATTATTGGTTCCTTTGTCTGGAAACGTTACCGGATGACTATTTTGTCAAAATTAATGATATAACCATTAATATCGATAAATATACAGGAGGTATGATTCTGTGATTTTTATAAGTAAAAAAACAAGAAGAATATATTTTTTTGTTCTTATACCGATGGCTGTAATTACCTCGTTAATAGCATTATTTTGTAATAATTGGATGTTGTTTTATATTGATATGCTTCTCATGATTGCTCTTGTTTTTGTTATTTCAACAATGGCAGCAGAAGAAATCAGAGGTGTAAACCTTAAGTTATCTATTGACCTGAACACGGAGGAATATCTGAATTATTTTGAAGATGCTACTAAACTAAAAAATAAAGAAGCAAAAGTTCTTGCGAAGAGCTATTTGCTTATAGGATACGTTTCTAAGGGCGATTTTGAAAAAGCAAAGCAATTGTTTTATGAGCTGAATAATTCATTAGCTTTGATTAAAAATCCTCAAGTTAAAATACTTCCACTTAGTGCTTGTGCTAACTATCTCCTTCTTACCAATCAGCCTGATGTAGTTAATGGTTATTTAGCTGCGTTATCCGGTTGCCATGCATTTTCCAAAAAACAACAGGATGCACATCAAAAACTTTTTAATATGCATAGACTTGAATATTTATGTGCCACTAACCAATTAAAAGACATTACTGAGATTGAATATATGTTTAATAAAACAAAATCAAATTTAAATAAGTTGGAATTAAAATTCTTCTTAGGGAATTATTATGAAATGAACAACGATTTTTCTTCTGCAATTGAGCAGTACAATTATGTTGTTGAAAACGGAAAAGATTTGTATATTGCGCAGGTATCAAAAAGCAAACTAAAGTGACGAACCAATCAGAGAACGGTTCTTTTATTTACTAAAAAACTATATTCAAAAACCGCCTTGAAAAATTTACTCAAGGCGGTTTTTCTGTAAGATTTATTTGTTTCTGTTATTTATTTCTTCAAGATTTTTCTTGAATTCCTTTTGTATCCACACAAAGGATAAAATCCATGCACCTATTACTGCAAGAAAAATATCAATTCTCCCAAAAGGGAATAAAGAAACAATAGTAAAAAATATTTCGGTTAAAGCGTTGCGTATGCCTAATATCATCAAAAACCATTCAAGCACAATAACCATTCTGCAAAAAGGCAAAACACAAACTACCGACCAGCACAGGCAAGCAGTTTGGGGTGCCCAGTTTTTGGGGAGCTTCCACATCATAGGAACATATTTATCTGCATCACCGTAATTCAGTAGTGCAAGGTATCTTTTTAAATCAGTCTCGTTTGTTACAGGTGATTTGTACTTTATAAAGGCATATCGTGCCATTATCACGTAACCAATGAACGTTATAAGGTTTACTATAATCAGCCCTGTCCAACCAAAGTTTAATTCGGTAGATAACGGGTTGCCTTCAAGCAAAAGGTTAGGCGTTGCAATGTAGGTAAAAAGAAGGTCCAGTATTATTGTAACTAAATAAGCTGAGCAAGCTAATATGAACTTCGTTTTCTTCATTTTCGGCACCTCCATCATAATTATTATTTTACCATTAAGTTATTATAAATCAACAATATATATAAAAAAACATATAATAAATGAGGTATAACGGTGAATTTAATAAAAATACTGTTATTATTCTAAAAAAATTAAAAAAAGACTTGCTTTTTTTCTGCCTTTATGGTAATATTCTTCTGCTAATGTGTTATCAAAGATTACTTTCAAAGAGGTGAAAACGTAATGAAAGAAGGACTTCATCCAAAATACGGCGCAACTCAGGTTAAATGTGCATGCGGTGCTGTGCTCGATACAGCTTCAACAAAAGACGGTATGCGTGTTGATATCTGCTCAAAGTGTCATCCATTCTTCACAGGTAAACAAAAGTTAGTGGATACAGGTGGACGTGTAGACAGATTCAATAAGAAATATAACCTCTCTAAGTAAGTTATTATGCTTAGTAAGCCGGTGAGTTATCACCGGCTTTTTGCGTTATATACGGAGGTGTTCTGTTGGAGTCATATAACACTCTCGGTCAGTACTCTGCAGAGGAGTACGTTGTTAAAAAATCCCGCTTTATCGGTTATGCTAAACCAATTAAAACAGAGCAGGATGCACTTGCCTTTATTGAAGATATAAGAAAAAAGCATTGGGATGCAACTCACAACGTTTACGCTTATTCCCTTCGTGAAGGTTCAATTAAAAGATTTTCTGATGATGGGGAGCCTCAGGGAACTGCAGGTATGCCTGTCCTCAATGTTATTACGCAGGAGGGAGTAACCGACTGCGTTGTTGTCGTTACAAGATATTTCGGCGGTATACTTTTAGGCGGTGGCGGTCTTGTAAGGGCATATACTCAATCTGCAAAGCTTGCGGTAGATGCATCAGGCATTGTAACTCTTGTTCCGTGGGTTGTGTTAAAAATTATTTGTGATTATAACCTGTACGGTAAAATTGAAACATTAATAAGAGATATGGATGGTGTGGTTTGCGATACTGCATTTACCGATAATGTAACCCTCAGCTTCAGAATAGAAAAAGAAAAGCTTAATTCTTTTGATAAAAAGTTAAAGGATTTAACAAACGGCAAGGTTGATTTTGAGCTTATTGAAGAAATAATAAGCGCAAAATAAAAATTTTTGTCAAAATAAAAGGGTTTTTTGAATTTTTATTGTATTAATAGTTAGGAGGGATAATTATGGATGATAGCATAAGGCTCAGAACTCTTCAAAGAGAGAAAGAAACTTTATCTGAATATGCCGCACTTTGTGAAAATACAAAGGGCAGGCAGCGTATTGAAGAAGAGTGTCCGTTGCGCACAGCCTATCAACGTGACCGTGACAGAATTTTGCATTGTTCTTCTTTCCGTCGTCTTAAAGATAAAACACAGGTTTTTCTTGCTCCTGATAATGTTCATTACAGAACTCGTCTTACGCACACTCTTGAGGTATCCCAGATTGCCCGTACAATTGCCAGGGCACTTAATCTTAATGAAGATTTAACAGAGGCAATTGCTTTGGGTCACGACCTTGGTCATACACCTTTTGGCCATGCAGGTGAAAGGGCGTTGGCAGTCGCATACGAAAAAGGCTTTACTCATTTTGAGCAAAGTCTTCGCGTTGTTGATAAATTAGAGCACGGCGGTGAGGGTCTTAACCTTACGTATGAGGTGCGCGACGGTATTCTTTGCCATACTCGCGGTAAAGAGGCAGATACCCTTGAAGGCAGAATTGTTAAATTAAGCGATAAAATTGCCTATATTAATCACGATATTGATGATGCTTGCCGTGGCGGTGTCCTTAGCGAAGATGATATTCCTCTCGATATCCGTCTTGTATTGGGCTTTTCCAAAACTCAAAGAATTAACACTCTCATTAAATCAACTATTGAAAATACTAAAGATGAAGTTAAAATGGCAGATGATGTTTTTGATGCTTACGACAGGCTTCATTCCTTTATGTTTAAATATGTATATACTAATCCTGTTTGTAAAAGTGAAGAGGGTAAGGCAGAAAGTATGATAAAAGAGCTTTTCCGTTATTTTTCACGCAATCCGGGTAGTCTTCCGGAGTTTTATTACGAAATTGCAAACAGAGAAGGCGTTGAGCGTGCTGCTTGTGACTATATTTCCGGTATGTCAGACAGTTATTCTTTAAAAGTATTCAATAACTTATTTGTTCCAAAAACGTGGGATGATTAAGCTTTTTAGGTTACAGTACCATTTATGCGACTTTTAATGATGTATAATTATTAAAAAAAGGAGATGATTAACTTGGCAATGCGCTTTACTGATGATTTTATTGATAAATTGCGTGACAGTAATGATATTGAATCTGTTATTTCAAGTTATATCGAGCTTCGTCGCAGAGGTCGTAATCTTGTAGGGCTCTGTCCCTTCCATAATGAAAAAACGCCGTCCTTTACCGTTTATCCCGAAACAACCTCATATTATTGCTTTGGTTGTGGTGCCGGTGGCGACGTTATCGGCTTTATACGTAATATAGAGAATCTTGATTATGTTGAGGCTGTTAAATTCCTTGCAGATAGGGCAGGCATAAAAATGCCTGATGCTAATTATGATGATTCAACTGCTAATCTAAGGCGCAGAATTTATGAGGCAAACCGTGAAGCTGCCAGATTTTATCACGAGACCTTGTTTACTGAAAAGGGCAAAGCCCAGCTTGATTATTTAATACGCAGAAATGTTTCACCAAAAATGATAAAGCATTTTGGTCTTGGTGCCGCTCCTGATGATTGGCACGCCTTAGGTGACCATCTTCAGAGTATGGGCTTTAAACGCTCTGAGCTTGTTGCTGCAAACCTTATGCGCGTAAGCGAAAAAAATGGTAAAAAATATTATTACGACGCCTTCAGAGCAAAGGTTATGTACCCTGTAATAGATTTAAGGGGTAACGTTGTTGCCTTTGGCGGTCGAGTACTTGATAACTCTAAACCTAAGTATATAAATACATCAGATACTTTGGTTTACAAAAAAAGTAATGAGCTTTTTGCTCTTAATTTTGCAAAAAATGGCAATGAACGTAAAATAATTCTTTGCGAAGGGTATATGGATGTTATTGCCCTTCATAGTGCAGGCTTTACAAATGCCGTTGCAGGTCTCGGTACTGCTCTTACTCCCGAACAGGTAAGTCTTATTTCACGTTATGCCGATGAGGTTGCGCTTTGCTATGACTCTGATGAAGCAGGGCAGAAGGCATTGCGTGCCGCACTTGCTTTGTTTTCAAAAACAGGTGTGCGTGCAAAGGTAATACGTCTTGACGGCGGTAAGGACCCTGATGAAATAATCCGTGTTCACGGTAAAGAGATGTTTACAAAGCTTTTAAACGGTGCTCATAATGATACAGAGTATAAGCTTTCAGTTTTAAGAGAAAAATATATACTTGAAACTGCTGACGGTAAAATGAACTTTTTAAGGGAAGCATCAAAATATCTTGCAACAACAGATGCACTTGAAAGAGATATTTACGCCATGAAGCTTGCAGATGAGCTTGGGGTCGGTAAAGATGCAATTTTACATCAGATAAACGAAATTGCAAAAAAAGAACGTTATAATAAATCACGTACACAGTTGTCAGATGCTCAGAAAAAGGCACAATCCATTGAAAAGGCAATTGACCCACAACGTGTTAAAAATATGCGTATTGCAAAAGCAGAGGACATTATTCTGATTACACTTCTTAATAATGCTGCTTTTTACAAAAAATTCAAATCAAGGCTTAATTCTGATTTGTTTTTCACCCCTGTAAATAAGCAGATTTACTCTGTTATTTCTTCCAGAATAGAAAATGATGAAAGTGTGGATATTGTTCACATATCTCAGTTTTTAACTAATGAAGAGAATAATGCAGTGGGCAAGCTCCTTGCAAATCAATCAATGGTTTCAAATACAGAAAAAGAGTGCGAGGATTGTATACTTGTTCTTGAGGAAGAAAAAACTAAAAGAGAAATTCAGTCACCGTCTCAGATGAGTGACGATAGCTTTCTTGCTTATTTTAATTCCTTGAACAATAAAGATGTGTAAAAATTAAATTTTTATAAATGTGTGAAAAAGAAAGGTGCGATGAAAATGGAAGGTTGGGAAAAGAAACCGCAAATTAAAAACCTTATTGATAAAGGTAAGGTAAGCGGTAAGCTTGCAACTCACGAAATCGACAATGTTATTCTTGAAATTGATGGCTTTGACATTGAAGATATCGAAAAACTTTATGAACTTATTGAAAGCAATAATATTGAAATTATTGATGAAATAAGTGATGAAATGCTTGATGCACTTTCATTTGATATTGAGTCAACAAAAATCAAATCAGACGATGATGAGTCATCTGCTGATGCAAAAAATATTGCTATTGATGACCCTGTTAAGGTTTACCTTAAAGAAATCGGTAGGGTACCGCTTCTTACATCTGAGGAAGAAATTGACCTTGCTATGCGAATTTCTGAAAATGACCCGGAAGCAAAGCGTCGTCTTTCCGAAGCAAACCTTCGTCTTGTTGTAAGTATAGCAAAAAGATATGTAGGCAGAGGTATGCAGTTCCTTGACCTTATTCAAGAGGGTAACCTTGGTCTTATTAAAGCAGTTGATAAGTTTGACTATACAAAAGGTTTTAAATTTTCAACTTATGCAACATGGTGGATTCGCCAGGCAATTACACGTGCAATTGCAGACCAGGCAAGAACAATCCGTATCCCTGTTCATATGGTTGAAACTATCAATAAGGTTAAAAAGACAAACAGTCAGCTTCTTCACGAAAACGGCAGGGACCCGACTGCAGAAGAAATTGCAGAAAGACTTGATATGCCGGTAGAAAAGGTGCGCGAAATTCTTCGTGTTGCCCAGGAGCCTGTTTCACTTGAAACGCCAATCGGTGAAGAGGAGGATAGCCATTTAGGTGACTTCATTCCTGATGATGATGCACAGGCACCGGTTGATGCTGCATCAATGGCACTTATGCGCGAGCAGCTTGCAGAGGTCCTTAAAACGCTTACACCACGTGAAGCAAGAGTTTTAAGCCTTCGTTACGGTCTTGAAGACGGTAACTCAAAGACTCTTGAAGAAGTAGGTAAGGAGTTTAACGTTACCCGTGAAAGAATACGTCAGATTGAGGCAAAAGCTCTCAGAAAGCTTCGTCATCCTTCACGCTCCAAGAAGCTTCGCGATTTCCTTGAATAAGAATAAAATCATGACCACCCGTCAAACGGGTGGTTTGCTCAACCCTAAAAGGGTATGATACCGGCCGGCGTCTCAAGGCGCTGGCTTTCTCTATGTTCAAGCCTATTGCCGTTGCCACTTTTGCCGCCCCTTAAAGGGCGTTTGT
>JAZUMM010000179.1:0-5774 GCA_045603625.1 Acutalibacteraceae bacterium
GAGCATTTTTTCTCTTCAATGCCCTTACAATCCTCTGTATTTACATATTTATACGATTCCTCATAAAATGCCTTGAATTTAAATGTAATACCCGCCTTAACCTCTGCCTTTTTTGTGCCTGTTGCTCTGCAATTAACGTAATTCACAGCAGGCTCAACCTCTACATCCACACAATTTTGTAATGAATCATTTTCGCAATGGCGTGTGAATTGTTTTTGCTGAGAGCAACAATATATACAACCGTCCTCACCTGTATACACAAGCCTTAATTCGCAAACACCGTCAACGGTTATTCTGCCATCTATTAACTTGCACGAAAAGATTTTTGGCTCGGCAGTTGTTTTTATAATACGTAATATTTCAGGCATATATTCAGGAAGTGAAAATTCGCCTTCCACACACTCATCTGCTGAGTTATCTTTGTTAATTTTTAATACTTTATATTCTTCTGTTTTTAATGAGATGTCCATAAAAAATAAACTCCCTTCATATATTCTCAAGGAAATATATGCGGGAGTTTGAAATTTTATTCCTCAGTAGTTTCTTGGGGAGCTTCATTTGAATAAAGAAGGTCATAAAGCATTTCGCTGTTTTCTGCTACATCAATAGCAATAATGCTTCCGTCTCTTGAATCACTGTCGTAATACCATGTATCTTCAAAAGGAATCTGTGATGATACAAGAAAACCATTTTCATCACCGACAGAAGAAAGAAGCGAAGGTGCCATGGTTGTGATTAATGACATTATATCTTCATCGGAAAGAGTAGTTTCAATATAAGGAGCAACCTGTTGAGCAATCGTCATAAGCTCCTCAACACCGCCTTCAGCCGCTCTTTGCTTAACATTATCTACTATGGATGAAATAATTTTACGTTGGCGCTCTGTTCTGTTAAAATCAGAATCTATTTTTCTGATACGTGCATAACAAAGAGCCTGATAACCGTTAAGATGAACATTTTCGCCGGGCTCAACCTTTTCAGGATTACCGTTTTTACCAAGCTTAAAGTACTCATTGATATGGTCTGCTTCTGCCTCAGAAACATCTACCGTTACGCCACCAAGACCATCCACAAGAGATTCAAACATTTCAAAATTAATTGTTGCATAATCATCTATTTTTATACCAAAATTATGCTCAATAGTCTGAATAAGTAAATTTGCTCCGCCCCATGAATGTGCATGATTTATTTTTGATTGACGTTCACCCGGAATATACACAAAAATATCACGAAGTATTGAAACAACAGTAACCTTGCCTGTTTTACTGTTAACAGAAACAATCATCATACTGTCGCTTCGTGAAGTACCACCGTCGGCTTTATCACATCCGATTAAAAGAATATTTTTTACGTGTGACTCAGAAATTAACAAATCCTCATCAATATGAACAATATCCTCGGCTTGCACAAAATTATCTGTTATTGAAGAAACGGTACTTTTGGCAAGCATATATAATCCGACACAACCGATTATGGAAATCACAAGAATAACTGCAATCACCTTAAGAAACGGATGACGTTTACGTGAACGCTCACGACGAGATTCGTAATCGGAAACCTCTTCATCATCGTCATCATCATAAACATCTGTATACATCTGTTGAGATGCTACCCTCGGTGTTTCCATAGTAGGAGAAGAGTAATCTGCCTTGCTTTGTTGCACTCTGTTACGCCTGCCTGCAGATATGTATACACCATCATCCTCCTGTGTTTTTTTACCTATATATACATCCTTAGAGGAGTCGCTGTAAACATCAACATATTCATCGTGTGAAGAGTCGCTGTATATATCCTCATACTCATCATCGGCACGTGTATTATTAAGAAGCTCCAAGTAATCGTCTTCTATTGAAAAACGGGATTTACCATCATCACGTTTATTCATCCCAAAACGCTCCTTTAATACTTGCTTTTTTCGTTTCTTTCACGAATTACGAACCTTACGGGTGTACCCTCGAGACCGTAAACTTCACGAATCTGATTTTCTATATAACGTTGATAGCTGTAATGAAAAAGTTCTGCTGAATTTACAAAGCAAACAAACGTTGGTGGCCTTGTAGATGCTTGAGTCATATAGAAAATTTTAAGACGTTTACCTTTATCTGTAGGTGGTTGAACCCTGAGAGTTGCAGCTGCAAGAATCTCGTTCAACTGCCCTGTTTTAATACGCATTGCGTTTTGTGAATCAACAAACTTAATAAGCTCATAAAGTCTGTCTACACGTTGACCTGTTTTAGCTGAAATGAAAATAATAGGAGCAAAGGACATAAAGGAAAAATCCTTCATAAGCTCTTTACGATAGGAATCCATTGTTTTGCCGTCTTTTTCGTAAGCATCCCATTTATTTACAACAATAATGCAACCCTTACCCTGGTCAAGAGCTCTGCCTGCAACCTTGCTGTCTTGCTCTGTAAAGCCCTCAAGAGCATCAATCATAATAACACATACGTTTGCTCTTTCAACAGCCATATCGGTTCTTAAAACACTATATTTTTCAACTGCATCCTCAACCTTGGATTTACGCCTGAGACCTGCAGTATCTATAAACATAAATTTGCCGTGTTCGTTCTCAACAAAGCTATCGGTAGCATCCCTTGTTGTACCTGCAATGTTTGATACAATCATTCTGTCTTCACCGATAATACGGTTAACAAGTGAAGATTTACCTACATTAGGTTTACCTATAACGGCAACCTTAATGTAATCATCTTCATCCTGATTTTCTGCAAGATATTCGTCAGGAAGATGCTTAATAACCTCATCAAGAAGGTCACCTGTACCGTGACCGTGCACAGATGATACAGGAACAGGGTCACCTAAGCCTAAATTATAAAACTCATAAAATTCTGCAGGAGGATTACCTAAGCCGTCACATTTATTTACTGCTAAAACAACAGGCTTACCGCTTTTTTGAAGCATTGTTGCAACCTCTTCATCTGTTGCAACTACGCCACAACGCACATCTGTAACCAAAATAATAACATTAGCACTATCAATAGCAAGCTGAGCCTGCCTTCTCATCTGAGAGAGAATAACATCATCTGAATACGGTTCAATACCGCCTGTATCAACAAGAAGCATTTCGTGACCAAGCCACTCGCAATTACCGAAAAGCCTGTCTCTTGTAACACCGGGAGTATTATCAACAATAGCAAGACGTGTGCCTGTTAATTTATTAAAAAGTGTTGATTTACCTACGTTAGGTCTGCCAACAATAGCAACAACCGGTTTTGGCATATTAAACACCTCCAATTATCATTTCAAGAAGTTTATACCCATCATTTTCAACAGGTATAACGTTTACATTTAATTTATCCGAAAGCTCCTCTACCGTTATATCATCAAGGAACTTATCTTTTTCATTTCTGAGTGATACACCGGGAATCAAAAGCACCTCGCCCAAATCAACCTTTGAAAGCTGTTCAAAATAATCTGTGCCTGTTATAAGCCCGGCAACAGTTACCGTATCACCAAAGAAATTATTTTTAATTTTTATAACCTGAATTTCAAGGCCTTTGAATTTTGACTCTGCCTTTTTTGAAAGCTCATTAATTAAATCAAAAGCCGCATAGCCTGTTGCTATGGTGATTTTACGGCTCATTTCCCTTGGAAGCTCTTTTTCAAGAGCTTCAAGAAACTCACTTTTCAGGAGCGCACACATTCCTACACCATTATCAAGCTGACTGAACTCACCATAATAATCCGCATCAGGCAAAGGACGCTCTGCAAGAAGATAAAACTCATCTGATGCATAAGCAATAACCTGTCCGTTATTATAATATGCAAAGTGTGCATTGAACTCATCAATAATATCAATAACACCTGATGCCTCTTCTTTTGTATAAGTATGCAAGGGTTCAAGACCTTCTCTGTATTTTGTTAAGCCGACAGGTACCGCGGCAATACTTTTTACCGCAGGATACATTTTGCCGAGCTCAGAAAGAGAATACCTTAACTCATCACCGTCATTAATACCGGAACAAAGAACAAGCTGTGTGTTCATTGCTATGTTATTCTCTGAAAAACGATTGATGTATTTCAAAACATCGCCTGCATGAGGATTTTTCATCATTTTCACACGAAGCTCAGGATTCATTGTGTGGACGGAAATGTTAATGGGTGATATATGCATATCTATTATTCGCTGAATTTCTCTTTCACACATTCCCGTTAACGTAACGTAGTTACCGAAAAGGAAACTCATACGTGAATCGTCATCCTTAAAATACAAGGTGTTACGCATACCCTTGGGCATCTGGTCAACAAAGCAGAAAATACATTTATTTTTACAGGAATGCTGCTTATCCATAAGATAAGTTTCAAACTCAAGCCCTATATCGGCAAACTCATCACTTTTACGGATGTTGACAGAATACTCTTCGCCATTACGAGTAAGATTAAGCTTTAATTTTTTACTTTGAATAAAAAAGCGGTAATCTAAAACGTCATAAATTTCATGACCATTTATTGAAAGTAAAATATCCCCTGCAGAGATACCTGCCGTTGAGCCATACGAATTTTCGCAAACTGACCATATTTTCACTGACACATTACCACTCCTTTCAAAAGTCTAATAGGGCGGGGAGACTCATCTCACCGCCCTCAGAAACACGAGTACAAACTATTACAGATTAGTCTACTGCGATAACCTGTTTGCCGTTGTAGTAGCCACATGCTGTGCAAAGTCTGTGTGGTCTTTTGAATTCACCACAGTTTGGGCACTTTACGAGTGCAACTGCATCCATTTTCCAAACGTTTGAACGTCTTTTGTCTCTTCTTGCTTTAGAAACTCTTCTCTTTGGTACTGCCATGAGTAAAACCTCCTATATATTTGTTTAATTATTTACTTATTCATCCAATAAATCCAGAAGCACTGCCAAACGCGGGTCAACAGCCTTCTTACAATTACATTGGCCTTCGTTAAGGTTCTTGCCACAATTCATACACAAGCCCTTACATTCTTCGTTGCAAAGGTATTTTGAAGGAAGAGCGAGATTGACATCTTCTTCAACAAGTTCATCTAAATTAAGGCGCATATTTGGAACCTCAAGAAAAGCATCGTTCTCTCCGCTTTCAAGAGTTACCACTAAAGTGTGCTGCACAGGATAGTCAAATTCCTTCTTAACCTCTGTTGCGCAACGGTCACAAGGTGCCTCGTACACAAGATGAGCATTTGCACTAAGATTAACGATGCCTGCCTTATTTTCAATACTGCCCTCAACCTTAACAGGCTCAGTTATTGGTGAATAGCCTGAAACCTGAACAGATGAAAGATTAAGTTCATAATTAATGGGTATGCTCATACCCTCAGTATTAAAAACAGATTCAAGTTCGATAATCATATACATTACCTCTCAACATACCCAAGTATTATATTATTTTAATCTCTATTTGTCAATAACTAAACAAAAGATTTTTAAATAAAAACTCTTGAGTAACAGACAGTCACTCAAGAGCATTTAAAATCAGATAACTTGTACGTTTGCAAAAAGTGCTTCCGGAAGTTTTTCTTTATCTTCGGATACTGTAAATACAAAGTCAACGCCTGTATCTTCTGAGATTTTGCTAAGCTTATTAATAAGAGCGGCAAAAGCATCGTAATCTCTGCCAACAATCTTGAATGTTGCATCTACAAAGATTTCTGTAATATCGTGGTCCTGAGCAATAACGCCACAAACCATACCATAAAAAGCATCGCAGCCTTCAACACCGAATCTTTCTGTTTCAATAAGTCGGATCGTAGCCATGTCGTCCTGTGTGCCAAGGAGTTGTAG
>JAZUMM010000180.1:0-8346 GCA_045603625.1 Acutalibacteraceae bacterium
ACCTGGCTTAATATCTGCTGAAGGACCTGCTACAACTTTATCGCCTACCTTGAGACCTACAGGTGCAAGGATATATGCCTTATCACCATCTGTGTACTCGATGAGAGCGATGTGTGCTGAACGGTTTGGATCGTATTCAAGAGTTTTTACTGTTGCTTCAACATCAAATTTTGTTCTCTTGAAATCAATTACTCTGTACTTTCTACGGTTTCCGCCGCCACGATGACGAACAGTGATTCTACCATAGCTGTTACGACCTGAATTTTTGTTGAGTACCTTTAAGAGGCTCTTTTCAGGAGCAACTTTTGAAAGTTCTGAGTAATCTGTAACCGACATACCACGTCTGCCGTTTGTTGTCGGCTTAAAAACTTTAATAGACATTTTATTCACACTCCTATTATGGTTTTGCGGAGAATGTCAACTCCATACTATACCAAGTGGGGTATAATTATTTAAGTTTTTGGATTACATCATACCATCGAAGAATTCAATTGTTTTTGAATCTTCTGTAAGAGTTACGATAGCTTTTTTCCATGTTGAAGTATAGCCTTCAAATCTACCGTATCTTCTAAGTTTACCGTTAACGATTACTGTGTTAACTTTTGCAACTTTAACGCCGAAAAGCTCTTCAACTGCATTTGCAATTTCAATTTTGTTAGCGTCTTTTGCAACTTTGAAGGTATATTTCTTAGTCATAACGCCCATCATAGATGCTTCTGTGATGATTGGCTTAATGATAATCTCTTGTGCAAGTTTCATTATGCATATACCTCCTCAATTTTTGCTACTGCATCCTGAGCAACTACAAGTGAATCGCAGTTAAGGATGTCATATACATTAAGAGTGTTTACTGTGCAAACCTTTGCACCCTCAATGTTTCTTGTGCTCTTGTAGATTGTTTCGTTATTCTCAGGAAGAACTACGAGAACTTTTTTGCCAGCATTGATAGCTGCAAGAGCTTTAACCATTTCCTGTGTTTTGATTGCATCAAGAGCGATTGAATCAACAACGATCATCTCTTCTGCTGCAACCTTTGAAGAAAGTGCAGACTTCATAGCAAGTCTTCTAACCTTCTTGTTGATTGATATGCCGTATGTGCGAGGCTTTGGACCAAGTGCCACACCACCGTGATACCACTGTGGAGAACGAGTTGAACCTTGTCTTGCACGGCCTGTTCCCTTTTGACGCCATGGCTTTTTGCCACCGCCGCTTACTTCGGAACGAGTTTTTGTTGACTGTGTACCCTGACGTTGATTTGCTAAGTAACCAACAACTACGAGGTGCATTGCTGACATATTTGGTTCAATGCTGAAGATTGATTCGTTAAGCTCAATGTCAGAAACCTTTTTACCAGCCATATTAAGAACTGAAATCTTACTCATGTGTTACAACTCCTTCCTTAAGCTTTCTTAACGCTGTCAGCGATAACAACAATGCCGCCCTTAGGACCAGGGATTGAACCCTTGATAGCAATAAGATTGTTTTCACTGTCAACCTTAACCACGCTGAGATTCTGAACAGTTACACGCTCTGAACCGAGGTGACCTGCCATCTTCTTGCCTTTGAAAATACGAGCAGGGTCAATAACACCTAAAGAACCACCGTGTCTTGCAACAGGGCCTGTACCGTGTGATTCTCTGAGTCTGCCGAAGTTCCAACGTTTGATCACGCCGGCAGTACCTTTACCCTTGCTTGTGCCTACAACGTCAACATACTCACCTGCAGCAAAAACATCTGCCTTGATGATGTCGCCAACGTTTAAAGAAGATGTGTCAGCGAGTCTAAACTCTTTGAGTACCTTCTTTGGTGCTACGTCTGCTTTTTTGAAATGACCTGTCATTGGCTTGTTCACTCTCTGAACTTTCTTGTCGCCAAAACCGATTTGCACAGCTTCGTAGCCATCGTTTTCAGTTGTCTTTTTCTGAACAACTACGCATGGACCAGCTTCAACTACTGTAACAGGGATCATATTACCCTTTTCGTCAAAAATCTGAGTCATGCCGATTTTCTTTCCGATAAGACCTTTTTTCATTTTAATTTCCTCCTGTCAGATTATTGGTTGAGTTGCCTCAACATGACCTGCAACCTACTATATATATAATAGGTATATTCAAAAACAAACTTTTATCGGATTAAAGTTTGATTTCAAAATCAACACCAGCCGGGAGCTCAAGACCTGTGAGAGCTTCAACAGTTTTGTTTGAAGGTCTGAGAATGTCAATGAGTCTCTTGTGTGTGTGCTGCTCGAACTGTTCACGAGAATCTTTGTACTTGTGAACTGCACGAAGCACTGTGATTACCTCTTTTTCTGTTGGAAGAGGGATTGGACCTGAAACCTGAGCGCCTGTGCGTCTTGCTGTTTCAACGATCTTTTCTGCTGCTTTGTCAACAAGGTTGTGATCGTAACCTTTAAGTCTGATTCTGATTTTTCCCTTAACTGCCATTTGTAACGCCTCCTAGTTTTTTTGGCGGGCTATGCACATTTTTCTTCAACGGCTCCGGGCTTATCACCCTCACCATTTAAAAACCGGAACATATATTCCGGGATATAATGCGCTCCGAGACAAGCCGAGGCCGGAGTTAAGGACGGCAGACGGTTTGTGATTCGGTATTGGTTCGCCCGGTTTTAAATCGGACATACTCCGCGGAAATTCCCTGCCTCAAAAGTGGGCAGCCACCTCCCGCATCATCGCATATCTGCTGCGTCAGGGCATAAAAATAGTAGGACACGCCCTTCGCATGCCCTACCATATTACCACAACTATTTCAATAATGCAAGTGTTTTTTAGTATTTTTTTAAGAAATTTTGAAACTTTTTTTGTAACATAGTTACAAGTGATTTTTAACAGTTAATTCTATTTAAATTTGTAACATATAACAAATTTATTTTTTATTGTAATCCTGTAAAATAATCCGGATATTGCTCCATAACAATTGTCTTAATCATTGCAACTGTCATAACACTTTCTGCATAAGAAACGCCTTCATTACCTGTAGGCTTACCTGTTGCAACTTTAATATTTTTAGCTGCATCAATCTGATAAACCTTAACTAAGGTATCCGGACTTTTAACGTATTCGCCTTTTAAATTCTTTTTACCTGAAAACTCAAGAACAAAGTTTGTTCCTGTATCAGGGACGCTGTAAATAGCAACAAGCAGTTCTTCATCAACGCCGTATTTTTCATTAACAAGCTTAATGTATTGATTATCATAATGGTCAGATAATTTATTCTCACCATTAGCAGATAATGCTTCATAGCTTTCAATAAGCTGATTCTTTGTTGTTCCGCCTGATGTTACAGCTTGTGTTTTCTCAACAGTTTCACCGGGTGCTATATTTACAGAACCTTGTGAATCTGTACCTGCCCCATCAACATTCAGGAACTCATCCATATTAAGACCATCGGTAGATGACTGAATCATTGAGCCTTCTGTTGTTTCATACTCATCTGATGTATTCTCAGATTTTGAAGAAGCAATTGCACCAATAAGAATAATTGTAAGGGTAACCGCAACTATCACAATTGCTATACCTAAAACAAAAACAACCTTTTTAGATTTTTCCTTACCATTCTGATTTTCATTATTATCAAAAACCTTGTTTTGTTCGTCCATAAAAACCTCTCACATTACACTATATATAATAGGTATACAAAACCTTAATAAATTTAAAGATAAAAGAGTGTGGAAAACCACACTCTTTTTTTTGTGAAAACTATTGCAATAATTCACACTTTTTTAAAGTGTAGGTTCGCTCAAACTTAAGCGAGAGTTTCAAGTGTAGTTTCAACGATTTCTTCTGTGTTAGGTGCGAAGCCGCCGAAAGCTGCAAGAATACCACCGATAAGTGGGAAGTTAGCTATTGGTTCAAGTAAACCACCAACTATGTTGCCTGACTCATCAACTTCAACAAGAGATTTGATAGAAGCGCTGATTTCTTCAACATTAAGGCCATAGTTTTTAAGAAGTTGCCAAATAGAATCTAACATTTTTGTTCCTCCTTTCCCAATTATTCAAGAGTATAATACCACACTCATTTAATATTATTTTTCTAAAAAAGAAAAATACATATATTTTTTTATAATTCTTTAATATATTTTTTACGTAATGGAGTATATTTTGTATCATTTATAATAAATTCAGGATTAACAACTGCAAATTTATGTATATCCTCCTGTGTTGTAAAAAGCGGAAATTCATCAAAGGCGGATAACATATCAGTATTACGCACATCAATTCTATGAGCATCTGAGCCAACGAAATCAACATACCCTGCCTTAAGCATTTTACATGAAATATTCATTGCCTCTTCACCAAACCAACCTGCAGGAGAGCCGGCATTTATTTGAAACAAAGCTCCGATATCTGATAATTTATCAAGACAGGAAGCATCATCCTCCACAAAGCCGTATCTTTCAGGATGAGCAATAATCGGTACAAGTCCAAATGACTTAAGATATTTGCACCAGGCTTCAACATCACCGTACGTTGTTTTAAAAAAATCAAATTCTATAAGAATATACCTTGATTCACACAACGTATACGGTTTGAAATATTTTATATCAAATATTTCATCATCACACAAAATCTCAAAGCCTTTTTTTATTTCAAGCTTGAATCCGCGTTCATATAAAGCATCAGACAAATCCTCTGCTTTTTCATCCCGTTCATCACAAAGCGACTCTGCCTGAGACCAATACATAAGATGTGGCGTAAGGAACAATGTTGACGTGCCGGACTCTTCTGCACAATCGCACAATGCCAAGGTTTCTTTAAAGCTTTGTGAACCGTCATCCATTCCCCATAAAGCGTGAGAATGAATATCAATATAATTTCTACTCATTAACTTCACCTGTTTCTGATTCAACAATGTGACTGCTTGCACCGATAATGCCTTCATCCAGCATAAGCTTAACAACAATAACTGTAAGCGGAAGAAGAATAATACCAAAAGCTCCAAATATTCTCGCACCGAGGAACATAGCCATAATTGTTACAATGGAAGGAAGTCCTGCCTGATGAGCAACCAGCTTGGGCTCAATAACCTGTCTGAGAACAGAAATTACTGCATAAAGAACAATCAGACCAATACCCATTCCAACTCTACCGGAAACAAATGAATAAACTGCCCACGGTATGAGAACTGTACCGGTACCCAGAACCGGAACAATATCAACAACACATATCACAAGAGATATAATGACCATATATGAGCCGCCGTATACACCTAACAGCTTCATAAAGCTTAAACCTATAAAAACCTCTGTGAAAGTAATGAGCATTATTGTGGAATAAGCCTTTACGAGCTTACCTATACCTTGTGTAACTGTCTTTTTAGCTTTAACAAGCTTCTTACCCTTTTGCTCCGGAAGAATACCAAGAACCATATCGCGAATAAAATCATATTCCGATGTCATAAAGAAACAAGAAATTATTGTAACAACAATACTTATCAGGAATGATGGAAGACCCAGAACAACATCCAACGCACCACTTAACGGCGTAGATAACATACTAAAATCAATTTTTGTTTCACCTGATGAAATATTTTCAACCAAATCATTAACCTTAACGGCAATATTATCACCTATACCCCTTGGTAATGATGATGTTGCACCGATAACCCAATTTTTAATTGCATCTACAAGGTCATCAACAGATTTGATTTTTGAAAAGAAGTGCCCCAAAAGCCCGCTGATTTCTTCTACCAGTTTAGAAGCAATCAAAGCAATTAAACCCACAACGCTGACAACAATAAGAAGCACAAGCACCATAGAAATGAACCCATGTGCTTTTATTTTCAGCTTACAGGATATTTTACGTATTATAGGTTGAAGAAATATAGCTAATGCTGCCGCAAACAAGAACGGAAAAATATAGGCGAAAGCATACTTCACCAGGAAATAATATAACCCTATTACAATTCCGAAGTAAATAAAATTTATTATAAACGACTTTCTGTCTGCAATTGCCTTTTCCAAAACCTTTGCACCTTCCTTAATTAATTAAAATCCTGTTGATATACTCTATATTTTAAACTAAAAAAACAAATAATACAATGTAATTAATAAATTTAAATAAAATATTTTACTAATTTTTCATTTTTCTCTTTATTATCCTGAAAAAGTATGATAAAATGATTAAGACTATTTCTACCTTGGGGGTATAACTATGCAAATTGCTATAATGGGCTTTGGTACAATCGGTTCCGGTGTAGCTGAACTTCTTATGAAAAATAAAAAGAGCATTGTTGCAAAAAGCACTCAAAATGCACTTGATATCAAATACATATTAGATATACGTGATTTTTCCAATCACGAGCTCGGTGAATATTTTACTAAAGATTTCAACGATATTCTTAATGATGCATCTGTTGGTATTGTTGTTGAATGTATGGGCGGTACAAGCCCTGCTTACGAATACGTTTCAAGCTGCCTTAAGGCAGGCAAAAGCGTGGTTTCTTCAAACAAAGAGCTTGTTGCGGCAAAAGGCTATGAGCTTCTTGAGCTTGCAGAAGAAAATTACGTAAACTTTCTTTTTGAAGCAAGTGTTGGTGGCGGTATTCCTATAATCAGACCAATAAGCCAATGCCTTGCTGCAAACGAAATTTGCGAAATTGCCGGTATTTTAAACGGCACAACCAACTTCATTCTTACAAAAATGATTGAAGAAAATATGCCTTTCCAGGATGCACTTAAGCTTGCACAGGATAACGGTTATGCGGAGCGTGACCCTTCTGCAGATATTCTTGGTCACGATGCTGCAAGAAAAATATGCATACTCGCTTCTCTCTGCTTCGGCAAGCACGTATACCCTGACGCTGTTGAAACCTCAGGCATTACAGAAATCACACCTGAAGACGTTGCATACGCAAAGAACTGGGGCGGTGTTATTAAGCTCATAGGCAGAGCAGCACAAAACGATAACGGTAAAATCATCATAACAGTTGGTCCGTCACTTATACAGAATCATTGCCAGTTAGCATCTGTTGATGATGTTTTTAATGCAATACTTGTTCGCGGTGATGCAATTGGTGACGTTGTATTTTACGGTAAAGGTGCAGGTAAATTACCTACTGCCAGTGCTGTTGTTGCTGACGTTATTGACTGCGCTAAGCACACTGCAAAAAGAAAAGCTTTTGGTTGGGGCCCTGCAGAAGATAATTACGTTATTGCACCTAACCTTAACAATGGTTCACTTTACGTAAGAGCACAAACAGATGACTACGTAAGTGCTTTTAACGCTATCAACAAAGCATTTGAAGCTCCATGTATTCTTCACAGAGAAAATGAAGAGAAAAATGAAATTGCTTTTATTACCCCTGTTATGAGAGAAAAAGAAGCAAGAGAAGTAATTGACTCTCTTCCTATAGATGTTAATTCAATTCTCAGAGTTCTTGATTATTAAGTTTATTTAAACGGAAAGGTTGATTTTTATGGCGTTATGCCCTAATTGTCATGAAATCCTTAACTTTTGGAACGTTAAAGCAGAGTGCCCTTTTTGTGGCGTGAACATTCCTAACTATGACTGGGAAGGCAGACTTGATGAGGATGCACGCAATGCAGAGGTTGCTTGGGTAAAATTCAGAAAATTCACCGGTAATTTTAAAAGTGCATTATTCGGAAGTAAATTAAGAATACTTCGTTTTATATGTACATTTTTACCTTTGGTTGCTCTTATTTTACCTTTGGCGAATTACACTATCAACAACTTACCGTTTGTTGATTCTTCTCAGCAGTCCTTCACTTTATTAGACTTCACGTTAAATACACTTTTATCACTAAACTGGGGTTCATTGGCAAGCCTTTGTTCAAGTGAAACCATAGGCTTACCATTCACATTAATTTTAATATCTGTCCTTTGTTTGTACCTTGCTGTTGTTTTTGGTGTTTTAAACTTTGTATTTATACTCATAAAGGCACCATCATTAAAGGCAACATCAAACATAGTACTTTGTATTTTATCTGATATTTGCTTTATTTTACCTGCAATATTCTTTACAATTGCATCAAATTCCATCAGTAATAATTCTGCTGCTTTTATTACAGGAAGCGTTCAATTCGGCATATTTGTAGGAATCGCACTTTTCACTCTTAATGTTGTACTTAACGTTATTGTAAATAAAACATTAAAAAAACAAAGGGCTATGCAAGAAGCAGAAAACGAATAACTAATAAACACTTAATAGTAAAAGCGTTGTGTTCCACCGGACACAACGCTTTTGTTTTAATGGCTTTAGCCAGTTTCGTGCGGAACGTACGAAACAGACAACCACCCGCTATGCGGGTGGGTAATAAAAGTTATACAAAAAATCTCCAATCTGTTACAATAAAGTTGTTCAGGCT
>JAZUMM010000181.1:0-9676 GCA_045603625.1 Acutalibacteraceae bacterium
TTCTGATACCTTGGAAAAGGCCGGCTTTGCTTGGTGGTGTAAAGTCACGGATAGTAGCACCGAATTGTATTGTAAGAACAAGGTAGCCTATAAAGGTTGGGGCAATACCGGCAAGCATCACGAAAATGTTTGTGGATGTTGAGAGTATGAGCAAACCAACAAAAAGTGATGCTACTGCAGGGATAAAACTGAGTAATTTTTTCTTCCCTGCAAGTTTCATTAAGAGGATAACGCCTGCAACAAGTATTGCAACAGCAATAACGCCAACAACAATAACTTTCGGAAGTGAACTACTGAAAATTTCAGCATTTTTAGGAAGAATTACGTATTGAAGGTAAACTATAAGGTATGGGAAAAATACTTGGAATGCACAGTTGAAAAGGCACATAGCAAGGAGAACGAGGTAGAGGGTAGAGTTTTCTTTAATAACAGTCGGTCTGAAACCGTATAAAAGGTCTGCCCAATAATTTGTGTTTTTGATTTTTGGTTCGATGTGTTCCGGTTCTTTGAGTGTAAAAAGACCAATAACACCTGCGATAGCAACCAACAAGCCGAGAAGGCCGAAAAAGATTTTATATGCAACAGCACCTGCTTGTGCAGCAGTGCCAACGCCCATAACAAGACCCATTGCAACAAATCCCACAATTGTGAAAGCAGTTTCAACCTTTGGTCTGGTGGTAGGTGTGGTGATATCAGTAACCCAGGCATTAAAAGCAGAGTCGTTACTTGTTGAACCCATAAATGTCATAATCATATCCATGATTATAACTGCCCAGACAGTGGAAGTAAGGATTTGCGCAGCATCGGAAAGGTTAAAAATTTCCGCGATATTTTCTTTTGTTATAAAACCAAAAAGAGCAGTAATTCCGCCCCAGAGAATGTAGCCGATAGAAATAAAGATTTTACGGTTTTTCATTCTGTCGCTGAAAGTACCCATAATAAAAGTTGTAACAACAGCGGTAACAGCGGATAAGGAAACCATTCTGTTGATAGCAGTAGTAGGATCCATTGTACCTGCTATTGCTTCGCGGGATGCATTTGCATACACTTCGTTATAAAGGAACGTATTAAAATACATATTTTCAAGGTTCCATGCAATACCACCGATAAGGCAGAATAAACAAACGTTAAACCAGTTCAGTAATGAAAGCTTATCGTTTGAAGGCTTTGTTGTTTTTTTGTTAGCCAAGTCAGACACTCCTTATTTTAAATATAAAACAATTATAGTATTATTCCCTTTTTATGTCAAGAAAGTACACAATGTATAAAAAATGAAAAAATACCAACAATCTAAAGAGAAAAATTAATTGAATTATTTACAAAATGAAATAGTGTGATATAATAATTAAGTTATTTTTTATTTGTGGAGGTGTATTTTGTGGAGCATTTACTGGTGCATACGGCGGCAAACGTTGCCCTTGGTGGAATTTTAAAATATATTGACAAGGCTCCCGAAAAGAACCTTCTTAAAATCTTAAATATTGCAGAAAAGCATTTTAAAATGTTTCCGCAGAAGAACTTTCAAAGAATGCGTAATGCGTTGAACGATAAGGATAATTGCTTTGTTGAGCTTGCTAAAAATATTCTTAATGATGTTGACAGAGATTTAGTTAAATCTTTGTTTGTTTCAATGGGCGTGCATGCCGGTTATTACGGAACAAAAACAGTACGCGCCAACAGAGATAAATATAACTGCAATATTCCTTTTACAATTCTTTTTGACCCGACTTCTGCCTGCAACCTTAAATGTAAAGGGTGCTGGGCGGCAGAGTATGGCCACAGTATGCAGCTTTCATTAGATGAAATGCGCAGTATTGTAAAGCAGGGTAAGGATCTGGGCACGCATTTTTATATGCTTACAGGCGGCGAACCGCTTATACGTAAAAAAGATATTGTTACACTCGCATCAGAGTATCCTGAGTGTGTTTTTCTTATTTATACAAATGCTACTCTTGTTGATAAAGCCCTTTGTGATGATATTAAAAGGTGTGGCAACATTACACTTGCCCTTTCAATTGAAGGTGATGAGTGCTCTAATGATGACCGCCGTGGTGAAGGCGCATACAAAACAACGCTTCAGGCAATGGAGCTTCTTAAAAAAGAAAAGGTTTTGTTTGGTATTTCCGTTTGCTATACAAGTAAAAACGTTAATCAGGTAACAAGTGATGAGTTTCTTGATAAAATGGTTGATTGCGGTGCAAAATATGCATTTTATTTCAACTATATGCCTGTTGGTAAGGATGCAGATAAAAGCCTTGTTCCAACGCCGTCGCAAAGGAAATATATGTATTTCTGGATGAAGAAAATGCGCAACGGTAAAACAGGTAAGCCTATATTTGCCTTTGATTTTCAGAATGACGGCGAATATGTCGGCGGATGTATTGCAGGCGGCAGAAACTATTTCCACATAAATTCCAACGGGGATATTGAGCCTTGTGTGTTTATCCATTTTTCTGATTCAAATATCAGAACAGATACACTTTTTGAAGCTTTGCAAAAGCCGTTGTTTATGGCATACAGGAAGGGTCAGCCCTTTAACGATAATCACCTTATGCCTTGCCCTATGCTTGAAAATCCGCAGATTTTACGTAAAATCATTAACGAAACAGGGGCAAAAAGCACCGATTTTATTTACAAAGAAAGTGTAGAGGAACTTTGCAGTAAATGTGACGATTTCAGTATTGCGTGGTCGCCCGTTGCAAAGGATTTGTGGGATAATAATCCGCATCCGAAAACACATACACAATATTACAGAGACCATAAATAATAAACAGGAATTGTACTGTAAAAGGCACAATTCCTGTTTTAATGTTTTTATGCAAGAAGTTTAACATCTTATTAACATTTTCAACAAGTTCTCTGGAGGCGAATTGTAATATTTGCCAATTATGTTGAAGAAATTTGACTGTTTTGTAAACAATTGACGAAATTGTTTGTTCATTATTGACTAGAGTTTTTTACAATGGTATAATTCAAAATGTATATTTATATAATACTATTATATTAAGCAAAGCTATATGTTTTGCTTAAGAAAGGTGATGCAAACATGAGAAAAACCAGAAAAGCGTTATCTATTGTTCTTTCTGTACTTATTGTTCTTGCTAGTATGCCAATGATGTATACTGCAACAACTGCAGCAGGCACAATCGATAACCCTACGCTCCCCGTAAGCGAAAGCGGAGAGTACAATCAAAGCGAAACCAATAATCTTGCGTTTTTGCTTAGAAGTTTAAAATATGTCTTCTATCAGACAACGGATGATGAATATTTTAAACTTAATCAGACTGTTACTACTGACAAGTATTGCGGTTCTGCAAATATGAGTAATACAGTAAACGTTAATCTCAGCTTTGAGCTTAGTGATACCGATACTGCAACTTCATCATTTTTCAGCAATACCGCTGCAACACTTTCTTGGGCAGGTGCAGACAGCACCTCTTCAGCAACAGCTTTCCCGTCAAGCTTCCCGATGGAAGGCTCATATTGGGGAACTACAGACTATAATTATGTTTCCACTTTAATTTTTAAAGGTGCTTCTGCATCAAGCGTTGGTCAACAAAATTATAGCTTTGTACAGAATTTAGATTATTCAGTAAGCATACTTAATAGCGATGGTGTTCTTCAGTCAGAAAATTCTTACAGCACACCAATTACCACAGAAATTACTGTTGTTGATGCTCGCGCATTTGTGAATGCTCTTGCTCATGCTCAATCAGTTGTTGCTAATCCGGGTAGCTATTCTCAGGCTTACGTTTCAGCAAATCAGGCAGCACTTAACGATATCCCTGCAGACCTTAAGAATTTATCTGCAGTATATAGCCAGAGTGTTGTTGACAGCTATGCAAATTTACTTGCAAGCATTCCTGAAGATTGCGCAGACTATACTGAATTTAATACTGTTTATGCAGAATCAAAGGCATTTGTAAATGACGGTACATATTCAGCACAGAGCTATGAAAAGTATCTTGTAAGGGTTGAAGAAGTAAATAAAAATCTTGCAAAGAATCTTTCTGCAGCACAACAGACAACTGTTGATACTGCAGTGTTGGAGCTTGAAAATGCAAAAGACCTTCTTGTAATTGAATTTGCAGGTACAGGTGCTACAACACAGTCCGATATTGAAGACATAACAGCTGTTATAGGCAATGAATTTAACTTGATTCAGGTTAAAGATGACCAGATTCTTGGTTTCACACAGCCATGGACAATTTACCGTGGCAGTAAGTCATCTAACAGAATGTTCTATGTTACATTGGATACTACCGATGCTAATACGGCAGCATTTGTTCCGAGATTTACAGAAGATTGTGTAGAAACAGGTGCTTCAATAATCTCAGGCGGTTTTGAAGGCACATTAACAAATCAGGCGATTTTTACAAATTGGCAAGAAGTTGATGCTAACGGTAATGCAAAAGCTGACGTTGAAGCTATTAAGGATGGCCGTATTGATGCAAACTATGCAGGCTTCCAGTCCGAAACACAGTATTACTTCCGCAATAATCTTTCTTTCAAAGGCTTGTCTGCTTCAGAGTCAGGTGCAAAAACCTTTACTTATGTTCAGAAGTTTTACGTTAACTGGACCAGCTGGGCTTTTGGTACTGTAAACCATTACAACAGCACAACTTATTCAACAACAATTAATATTACAGACGCTCGTGCACTCGCAAAAGCATATAGTGATGCACAAAGCTCACTTGCAAATCCGGGCTTACACAGTGCAGGCTATATTGAAGAGCTTCAAAAAATAGTTAATTCTGTTCCGCAGGATATGGTTAACGGTACAAAGTACTATACTCAGGCTGAGGTAGATGCATACTATCAGCAGTTTGCAGTTTTATCTGAATCAAAAGCAGATTATTCTGCATTTGACGCGGCATACCAGAGAATTGAAGCAATTCTTGCAAACCCAAGTGCATATTCAGGTGCAACAATTACTGCAGCACAAAATGCAAAGGCTCAGGCAGATGCATTTGATAAAAATCTTTTTGACTCTGTTTCAAACCGTCAGAAAATTGCTGACATGGCAGCAACACTCAATGCAGTTGCAGATAGTGCTGAGGGCAAAGCAAATTATGACACATATAACCAGTACATTGATATCTGTCATGGTATGAATCCGGCTCAGTACACCGGTGATGCTTACAATGAATTTATGGAGGTTGTTGAGTCTGTTGAGTCAACTCTTCCTCTTGACCTTGGTACAAGTCAGCAGGCTCAGGTTGATGAGGCTTGTAACACACTTCTCAATGCTTACCTTAAATTAACAGGTGGCTCTATCACAGAGCCTGATAGTGTTGGTTCACCTTTCACTCAGGATGCTATTACAGGTGAATATACAAACGGTGTAGTTAAGTTCACAATCAATTATCCTGAATATAACTTCACTCAGACTCTTAACGATGAAAAGGTTTCAATTACAACAGAATTAACAATCAGCAGCGCTGATTCAAGCAAGGTTGTTAACTTAACATCATTAAAAATTTCCTCACTTGACAGTAGTGAGCTTGCAAACCTTGACACAGCAGGTAACTGTTATAACGATGCTGCTGTTACAATAAATAATGCCGAAAACTTATTTATTGTTCCAAACCTTCAGTATAATGTTGTACAGGGTGTTGAACTTCTTCTTGATGCTAATGGTAACCAGTATGCAGATGCAAACGGTGACATGGCATGGTTTAACACATGGCAGAATACTGCAGGTGTACCTCTTTCAACAGATGGTGTTATTAATGAATCCACAACACTTACAACAGAAGCTTCTTCTGCAACAGCAGAATTCACATTTGCTTCTGCCGGTGGTGGCGATACAGAAACAAGAATGAGAAGCTACACCTACGTGCTTCGTCTTGCTTGGACAGAAGACGGTGTTGAACATCATGCTCATATTCCTGTAACATTTAATATTACTGACGCAAGAAGCCTTCGTTCAACATATTATTCATATATGAATTTCATTAATGCAGGTAACGACGGTACATACACAGCAGAATCATTCCAGGCTGCTGCAGATATTATGGCAAGCGTAAATACTGACGTTGTATCAGGAAACGGTTTCTTTACACAAGAAGAGATTAATGCAGAAAATGCAAAGCTTGGCCAGGCACTTGCATCACTTCAGACAAAAGCAAGCTACAGCGCATTCAATGATGCTAAATCTGCAGTTGAAGCTATTGTGAATGCTCCTGCAGGTACATATACAGATGCAACAATCACTGCTGCTCAAAACGCACTTACAGAGGTTGGCTCACTTGATATGGACTTAGCTTCATCAGAGCAGGCAACAGTTGATGCTGCAACTGCAAAGCTTCAGGCAGTTCTTGATGCTGCACAGGAAAAGGTTGATTATACAGACTTTGATGCTGCAAAGGATGCTCTTGAAGAAATTGTAAAAGCTCCTGAAGGAACATATACAGATGAAACTGTACAAAAAGCAGAAGATGCTCTTAATGAGGCAAACAAGGTTGACCCTGACCTTCCGAAAGATGAAAATGGTGTAAACCAGGGTATTGTTGATGATGCAGCTCAGAATATGCAGGATGTAGTTAATTCTGCAGAAAAGAAAGCAGATTACACAGACTACAACAATGCAAAGTCAGAAGCAGATTCACTTGTAAACGATGACGGTAACGGTAACCCGATTTACAATGAGGATGCATTCAATGCATATAAAGATGCAGTTGGCGAGGTTGATACAGCTCTCAATAAAGATCTTTCAGATGCAGATCAGGCTATTGTTGATAAAGCAACATCTGACCTTGCAGATTTGAAAGAAACTCTTGAAAACAATAAGCTTGCTGATTATGAAGAGTTTAATCAGTTAAAAGACATTCTTGAAGAAATTGTAAATGCTCCTGAGGGAACATATACAGATGAAACTGTAAAGAATGCACAGGATGCTCTTGATGCTGCAAATCAGATTCCTGCAGATATGGTTGTTGGTGAAAACAACGCAAATCAGGATATTATTGACGAAGCAACTCAGAACATGAAAGATGTTATTGACAGTGTTGAAGAAAAAGCAGATTACACCGAATTTGATAAGGTTGTAGATGAGCTTGAAAATATTGTGAACAACCCTGATGACTATACATCAGATACAGTTGATAAGGCACAGGATGCACTTGATAACATCGTTGCAGGTACAGACAAAGACCTTCCTTCAACAGAACAAGATGCACTTGATGAAATCACATCAAACCTTCAGGATGTTGTTGATTCTGCAGTAAAGAAAGCAGATTACACAGACTACAACAATGCAAAATCAGAAGCAGATTCACTTGTAAACGATGACGGTAACGGTAACCCGATTTACAATGAAGATGCATTCAATGCATATAAAGAAGCAGTTGACGAGGTTGATACAGCTCTTAATAAAGACCTTTCAGATGCAGATCAGGCTATTGTTGATAATGCAACATCAGACCTTGCAGACTTAAAGGCAACACTTGAAAATAACAAGAATGCAGATTATACAGATTTCAATGCAGCAAAGGATGCTCTTGAAGAAATCGTAAATAATCCTGATAAATACACATCAGAAACAGTTGAGAATGCACAGGCAGCTCTTGACGAAGCAAACAAGGTTCCTGCAGATATGGTTGTTGGCGAAAACAATGTGAACCAGGAAACAATTGATGCAGCGACAGATGCAATGCAGAATGTAATTGATTCTGTAAAAGAAAAAGCAGACTACTCAAAGCTTGATGATGCGTATAATGCAGCACAGGATATTGTAAATGCTCCTGAAGGAACATATACAGAGGAGACTGTAAAGAATGCTCAGGATGCAATTGATGCAGCAGATGCACTCAATAAAGACCTTGAGAAGAATGATGAAAATCAGGCAATTATTGATGAAGTAGTTAAAAACCTTGAAGATTCAGTAGCAAATGCAGAAGAAAAGGCTGACTACACAGAATTTGACAAGGTTGTAGATGCTCTTGAAGAAATCGTAAATGCTCCTGAGGGAACATATACAGAAGAAACAGTTAAGAATGCACAGGATGCACTTGATAACATTGTTGCAGGTACAGACAAAGACCTTCCTGTTTCAGAACAACCGACACTTGATGAAATCACATCAAATCTTCAGGATGTTGTTGATTCTGCAAAAGAAAAAGCAGATTACACAGACTACAACAATGCAAAAACAGAAGCAGATTCACTTGTAAACGATGACGGTAACGGTAACCCGATTTACGATGAAGATGCATTCAATGCATACAAGGATGCAGTAAATAGTGTTGATACTGCACTTGATAAAGACCTTTCAAAGGATGACCAGGCAATTGTTGACGATGCAACAACTGCTCTCGAAGACTTAAAGGCAACTCTCGAAGAGAAAAAGATTTATAAAGTAACATTCATTGGCTTGAACGGTGAAGTTCTTGCAGAGATTGAATATGTAAACGGTTCAGTATTTGGTACAATTGCTGCTCCTGAGCTTCCTGAATCAACAGACCTTTCTGCTTATGTTGGTTGGCTTAATGCAGATGTACTTATGAATGCAGAAAGTGTTCTTGAAGGCGACGTAACTCTTGTTGTTGCAGAGGAATACAAGAAGCTTATTGCTGAAGATGAAAGCACAGTTTCTATCGGTGATGAATATGTAACAGGTATTAAAGATGATACAACTGTTTCACAACTCAAAGCTGAGCTTCAGAATGATGAAGTAACTGTTGAAATCAGAGACTACGAAGGCAATCTTCTTGCTGATGATGCTCTTGTAGGTACAGGCGCAACAATCACTCTCAAATCAAAATATACAGATGTTGTTTACGAAGTAAAAACAGTTATCGTATATGGCGACGTTGATGGTGACGGTGACGTTGACGTTGATGACAGAACAAAGGTTTCAGAGGTTGCTGTAGATAATGATTCATTTGATGCAGAACATCCATATTTCTTCCTTGCAGCTGATGTATGTAACGATGGTTACATTAACGCTCTTGACGGTTGGATGGTTAACTTAATCGCAAATGAAAAAAGAGAAGTTTTAACAGTAGCTTAAATCTTGAATCTTAAATAACTTAAAACGCTTCATTCGCAAGAATGAAGCGTTTTTTTGTCAATCTTTACATAAAAGTTGCAATCCTTTTGTTTGTTTGTCTATTTACAATATAATGGTATATATGATAAAATATATTATGTATAATTATATTGTATTTTATGTTTGAGGTGTTCTTTTTTGGATAGAAAAAGCGGTGTGCTTTTACATATTTCTTCCCTTTGGGGTGATTATTCCTGCGGTAGCTTTGGTGAAGAAGCAAAGCAGTTTGTGGACTTTTTATCTCAATGCGGTTTTTCATATTGGCAAGTGTTGCCCTTTGGGCTTATTGATGAATGTAATTCACCCTATAAGTCATATTCAACCTTTGGTGGTAACCCGTATTTTGTTGATTTAAAAAATTTATTTGATAAGGGCTTTGTTACACGTGAGGAGCTTACTGCAAGTCTTCAGCAAACTCCATATTCATGTGAATTTGCCCGTCTTAATAACGAGCGTGTTAATTTACTTATTTCTGCTTCACAAAAAGCTGATGAACAGTATCGTCAAAAGGTAAATTCATTTATGGATTCCAATAAGCATTTGTCGGATTTTTGTAAGTTTATGGCTTTGAAAAGTGTAAATAATAACGATGAATGGACAGAGTGGACTGTTTTTGAATCAAAT
>JAZUMM010000182.1:0-13959 GCA_045603625.1 Acutalibacteraceae bacterium
GTTACCTTCAACATTCTTGTAAAGTCCGTCGCCGATACGCTCGCTGTGACCCATTTTACCGAATACTCTGCCATCGGGTGAAGTGATACCCTCAATAGCAAACATTGAATCGTTGGGGTTAAAGTGAACATCAACTGTTGCATTGCCCTCAAGGTCAACATACTGAGTTGCTATCTGTCCGTTTTCAGCAAGTTTTCTGATAAGCTCTTCGCTTGCAAGGAAACGACCTTCGCCATGAGAAATCGGCACGTTGTAAATATCGCCAACCTCTGTAAGTGCAAGCCAAGGAGACTTATTTGAAGCAATTCTTGTTCTTACAATTCTTGACTGGTGACGAGCAATTGTATTGTATGTAAGTGTAGGACAATTTTCGTCTGTATCAATAATTTTACCGTAAGGAACAAGACCTAATTTAATAAGTGCCTGGAAGCCGTAACAAATACCGCACATAAGACCGTCTCTGTTTTCAAGAAGGTCTGTTACGCCATCTTTAACTGCTGCATTACGGAAGAATGCAGTAATGAATTTACCTGAACCATCAGGCTCGTCGCCGCCTGAGAAGCCACCCGGAATGAAAATCATCTGAGCATCTTTAAGCTTTGTTGCAAATTCATTTACACTTTCTGTAATACCTGCAGATGTTCTGTTTTTAATAACAATAATTTCAGGCTCTGCACCTGCATCGCGTACTGCCTTTGCAGAGTCAAACTCGCAGTTTGTACCCGGGAATGCAGGGATAAGAATTTTTGGCTTTGCAACCTTGATTGCAGGAGCTTTGCGCTCTGTTGCATTGAAAGAGAAGTTTTCAACCTTTGTAAGTGTATCTGCAATATTACAACTATAAACACTTTCAAGCTTATCTTCATAAATTTTAAGAACAGAAGTTAAATCAAGCTCTTCTTCTTTAAGTGTAAATACTGCATTTTCTGTTACAGTACCAATAAATTCTGCATCAATATCTTCTGTTACCTCAAGAAGGAAGCCTGCATAATTGTATGCGAAAAGGTTTGCCACTGTCTGTTCATCTGCAAATTTAAAGCCATAGCCGTTACCGAAAGCCATTTTCATAACTGCTTCTGCAATACCGCCCATACCCGGAGTATAGCAAGCTACTGCTTTACCGCTACGAAGAAGTGCACATACATCATCAAACACTTTAAGAAGTGATGAAGTAACAGGAAGACCGTTTTCATCAAGCTCAGGTTTAACAAAGTAAACCTTGTTGCCTGCTTTTTTGAATTCAGGTGAAACAATATCTTTAACCTTTTCAGTTGTTACTGCAAAGGAAACAAGTGTTGGCGGAACATCTAAATCTTCAAAGGTACCGCTCATTGAGTCCTTACCGCCGATTGAGCCTATACCCAATTCCTTCTGTGCACGGAATGCACCAAGAAGTGCAGCAAGCGGTTTGCCCCAACGTTTTGGGTCCTTATTTACTCTTTCAAAGTATTCCTGGAATGTGAGGTATACATCCTCAAACTTTGCACCTGTTGCAATAAGCTTACATACAGATTCAACAACTGCAAGGTAAGCACCGTGATAAGGGCTTTTTTCTGTAATGAACGGATTATAGCCCCAAGACATAAGTGAACAATCGTCTGTATGTTTCTTTTCAACAGAAATTTTCTGTACCATTGCCTGAATAGGTGTTAACTGATATTTACCACCAAAAGGCATAAGAACTGTACCTGCACCGATTGTAGAGTCAAATCTTTCTGAAAGACCGCGCTTTGAACAGATGTTAAGGTCATCTGCCATAGCCTTCATATTATCTGCAAATGAGCCTGTAATTTCTTTTTCGTAGCTCTGCGGTTTTGCAGTTTCAACATTTACGTGCTTGTCCGCACCGTTTGAGTTGAGGAATTCACGGCTGATGTCACAGATAACGTTACCATTCCAACTCATAACAAGTCTTGGTTCTTCTGTTACCTCTGCAACAGGGCAAGCCTGAAGGTTTTCGGTAGCAGCAAGCTCAAGGAATTTTTCAACATTTTCTTTTTCAATAACAACTGCCATTCTTTCCTGTGATTCGGAAATAGCAAGCTCTGTACCATCAAGACCTTCATATTTTTTAGGAACTGCATTAAGGTCAATTTTAAGACCGTCTGCAAGCTCACCGATAGCAACCGATACACCGCCTGCACCAAAGTCGTTACAACGTTTAATCATACGTGTTGCTTCTTTATTTCTGAAAAGTCGCTGAAGCTTTCTTTCTTCAGGAGCATTACCCTTCTGAACCTCTGCACCGCAGGTTTCAAGTGAAGATGCAGTATGTGATTTTGAAGAGCCTGTTGCACCACCGCAGCCATCACGGCCTGTTGAACCGCCGAGAAGAATAACAACGTCACCCGGAGTAGGACATTCGCGACGAACATTCTCCTGAGGAGCAGCAGCAACAACCGCACCGATTTCCATACGCTTTGCAGCATAGCCCGGATGATAAATTTCATCAACAATACCTGTTGCAAGACCAATCTGGTTACCGTATGAAGAGTAGCCTGCAGCAGCAGTTGTAACAATTGTACGTTGCGGAAGCTTACCCTTAATTGTTTCTGAAACAGGTTTCAATGGGTCTGCAGCACCTGTAACACGCATTGCACCGTAAACGTATGCACGACCTGAAAGTGGGTCACGGATTGCACCGCCGATACATGTTGCGGCACCACCGAATGGCTCAATTTCTGTCGGATGGTTATGTGTTTCGTTCTTGAAAAGAAGGAGCCATGGCTCTGAAACGCCATCAACATCCACGTTAATTTTTACTGTACAAGCATTGATTTCTTCTGATTCATCAAGCTTTGGAAGCTTGCCGTTTTCTTTAAGATACTTAACTGCAACTGTTGCAAGGTCCATAAGGCAGATTGGTTTTGTTCTGCCAAGCTCTTTTCTTGTTTGAATATATTCCTCGTAAGCAGATTGAAGAAGCTCATCTTCAAATGTTACGTTATCAATAACTGTAAGGAATGTTGTGTGACGGCAATGGTCTGACCAATATGTATCAATCATTCTGATTTCTGTGATTGTAGGGTCACGGTCTTCAGTTTTAAAATAGCTCTGGCAGAATGCAATATCATCTGCATCCATTGCAAGGCCGTAATCCTTAACAAATTTTTCAAGACCGGCTCTGTCAAGCTCAATAAAGCCGTTGAGAGTTTCAACTGTTGTTGGAATATCATATTTCATTGCAAGAGTTTCAGGCTTTTCAAGTGTTGCCTCTCTTGCTTCAACAGGGTTAATTACATATTTTTTGATTTCTGCAATATCTTCTGCAGAAAGGTCACCGTAAAGAGCATAAACCTTTGCACTTTTTACTACCGGACGGTCACCCTGTGAAATAATCTGAATACATTGTGCGGCAGAGTCTGCACGCTGGTCAAACTGACCCGGTAAAAACTCAACTGCAAAAACTGTTGCACCGCTTAAATCAACATCTTCTGATGCAATATCAAGCTGAGGCTCAGAAAAAACTGTTTTAATTGAATAATTAAAAAGCTCTTCTGTAATATTTTCAGCATCGTATCTGTTAATTACTCTTACATCTGTAAGATTCTTAATACCTAAAAGTGAACGTGCATCACCTAAAAGTGACCTTGCTTCATTTGCAAGCTCCTTTTTCTTTTCTACAAATACTCTATATACCATTTTTAATCCTCCAACACCGCAAGGGCTTTTGCACCAATATCATTACGATAAAATGCATTATCAAAATGAATTTTTCCTACTAAATTATAAGCAGATTTAACTGCAGATTTCAAATCCTTTTCAACTGCAGTAGCACCTAAAACTCTACCGCCATTTGTAAGGAGCTTGCCACATTTAAGAGATGCACCTGCAACATATACGTTATTTTCAACATCTGCAGGAATTGTCATTTCAAAACCTTTTTCGTAGCTTGTAGGATAGCCCTTTGAAGCCATAATTACACAAGCAGCGCTATCTGTACTGAACTCCACGTTGATTTCGCCCAGCTTTTCTTCTGTTACGGCTTGCATAACAGTTAAAAGGTCTGTTTTTAAAAGAGGAAGAACAACCTGTGTTTCAGGGTCACCGAAACGACAGTTATATTCAATAACCTTTGGACCGTTCGGTGTAATCATAAGACCGAAATAAAGGCAACCCTTAAATGTTCTGCCCTCGTTATTCATAGCGTTAATGGTAGGAATAAAGATTTTTTCCATACATTCTGCGGCAACAGACGGTGTGTAATACGGGTTAGGAGCAATTGTGCCCATACCACCTGTATTAAGACCTGTATCGTTATCGCCTGCACGCTTGTGGTCCATTGAAGAAACCATTGGTGCAACTGTTTTACCGTCTGTAAACGCAAGCACGGAAACCTCAGGACCTGTAAGAAATTCTTCTATAACAATATTATCACCGCTGGAGCCGAAGGCTTTATCCTGCATCATAGAAATTACTGCAGCCTTTGCTTCATCCCTTGTCTGAGCGATTATAACACCTTTACCCAATGCAAGACCGTCTGCCTTGATTACGGTAGGAATAGGGGCAGTTTCAAGATATTCCAGAGCCTTTTGCATATCATTAAAAACTTCATACGTAGCAGTAGGAATACCGTATTTTTTCATAAGATTTTTTGAAAAAACCTTACTACCCTCAATAATTGCCGCATTTGCTCTTGGTCCGAAGCAAGGTATACCCTTTTCTTCAAGGGCATCAACACAACCAAGCACAAGCGGGTCATCCGGCGCAACAACTGCATAATCAATACCGTTAGATACTGCAAAATCAACGATTTTTTCAATATCCTTTGCACCAATATCAACTAAGGTTGCATCCTTCGCCATACCGCCATTACCCGGAAGAGCAAAAATCTCAGTAACATTTTTATTTTCTTTTATTTTTTTGATGATGGCGTGTTCACGTCCGCCACCGCCAACAACCATTATTTTCATATACATACCTCAATCAATGGTGGAATAATCTCATACCGGTAAATGCCATAGCCATACCGTATTTATCTGCACATTCAATAACGATGTCATCACGGATTGAACCGCCCGGCTCTGCAATATATTTTACGCCACTCCTTTTAGCACGTTCAATATTATCGCTGAACGGGAAGAATGCATCTGAGCCAAGTGCAACACCGTCGATTGTTGCAAAGTATGCTTTAACGTCTTCATCTGTAAGAGGTGCAGGCTGCTCTGTAAAATACTTCTGCCAGTTACCATCTGCACAAACATCTTCTTCATTCTTATTGATGTAGCCATCAATTACGTTATCTCTGTCAGGTCTGCCGAGAGTATCTTTAAAAGGAAGGTTAAGAACCTTGTCATGCTGACGAAGGAACCATGTATCTGCCTTTGTACCTGCAAGACGTGTACAATGAACTCTTGACTGCTGACCTGCACCAACACCGATTGCCTGACCGTCTACTGCATAGCAAACTGAGTTAGACTGTGTATATTTAAGTGTAATAAGTGCAATTATAAGGTCACGTATTGCACTTTCAGGCATATCTTTATTTTGTGTAACAATATTTGAAAGTAACTCTCTGTTAATTTCAAAATTATTTCTGCCCTGTTCAAAGGTGATGCCGTAAACCTGCTTTGTTTCAATAGGGGCAGGAACGTAATCAGGGTCAATTTTAACTATATTATAGTTACCTTTTCTTTTTGATTTAAGAATTTCAAGTGCTTCAGGTTCATAGCCCGGAGCAATAATGCCATCAGAAACCTCGCGCTTAATCATAAGTGCAGTTGTAACGTCACAAACATCTGAAAGTGCTACCCAGTCACCAAATGAGCACATTCTGTCGGCACCTCTGGCTCTTGCGTAAGCACAAGCAAGCGGAGAATCGTCAAGACCTTCAATATCATCAACAAAGCAAGCCTTTTTAAGCTTATCGGAAAGGGGAACACCTACTGCTGCTGATGTAGGGCTAACGTGTTTAAAAGATGTAACTGCAGGAAGACCAAGTGCTTCTTTAAGCTCTTTAACAAGCTGCCATGAGTTAAATGCATCAAGGAAATTAATGTAACCCGGTCTGCCACAAAGAATTTCAATGGGAAGCTCTGAGCCATCCTGCATATAAATTTTTGATGGCTTCTGGTTAGGGTTACAACCGTATTTTAATTCAAATTCTTTCATTTTCTGCTCTCCTTATTTGTTTTTGTTAACTATACGTGACTCGTATTTACCTGTTGCAAGGTCAATATATCTTACAAAAAGTGATACTTTATTATCTTCATTAAGATTTTTCCAGATAAGGTCTGTTAAAGAATCAATATCCGTATCAGGAAGCTCAAGTGTTTTTGGCTCACCCTCAAAGCTCGGAAGAGGATTGCCATCGCATTTATACGTATGAATAAACTTTGCTTTACCTGCAAGCGGATTTGAATAAGCGTATGTATATCTTTGACAAGATGAGCCGTCACCATCTGCAGATTTGAGAATAGACATTGCATAATTCATATCACCGTTTTCAAGGTGAATAATGCCTGAAATACGAGGTGTGTAGTTTGGAGCATCATCTTCAAACTCTCTTGTACGAAGTGCCTGCTCAAAGGTCATCTGCTTATCCATAAGCTCATAGATAGTATCTGTCTGGTCACCGTTTGTAACAATTGTTTTGTTACCTAACACTCTTACAGGAGCATAAATAATAAGATGCGGGTCAACCATTTTTGATTCATCAAAAGCCTGTGTTCTGATGCCTTCACCATCTTCAATAAAAACGCGGTTACGACTGTTTTCGCTCCTACCCATAATGAAATATGCAGTAATTGCTTTTGTGCCGTCGGCACTTTTACCGATTACAATACCTCTGCCGTGATATTGAAGAGAATTAAGTTCATTTTCAAGAGTTTTGATTTCCATACTATCTATCCTTTCAAATTTATTCACTGATTATTTCTTTTGAAACCTTTTCAACGGACTGTGGCAAAATAATCCATTCTGCATTTTCCATAACTCTTTTTTGAAGAGTTTCAGCATTATCCTCAGGAAGAACATCTACTGCTTTTTGCATAATGATTTCGCCACCGTCAGGAATTTCGTTTACAAAATGTACCGTTGCACCCGTAACCTTTACGCCCTTTTCCAACGCTGCCTCGTGAACACGAAGCCCGTAAAAGCCTTTACCGCAGAATGACGGAATAAGTGACGGATGAACGTTTATTATTCTTTTGGGATAAGCACTTGTAAAGCTCTCGCTTAAAATTGACATAAAGCCTGCAAGTACGATTATATCAATACCGTTTTCTGAAAGAGCATCCTTAATAGCTTGCTCAAACGCCTCTTGTGAGCCAAGCTCTTTTTTTAGAACAACCGCAGTTTTTATGTTGGCTTTTTTTGCTCTTTCCAAGGCATAAGCACCTGAATTGTTTGAAATAACAAGAGTGATTTCACCGCTTGAAATAATTCCGCTTGCCTGAGCATCTATAAGTGCCTGAAGATTTGTGCCGCCACCTGATACAAGAACGGCAATTTTTGCTTTATTGCTCATTTTTATAATCTTCTTTCAATTATTCAAGAATAATTTTATCGTCAGACTCAATGATTTCACCGATTACGTATGCATCTTCACCATTAGCCTTAAGAATTTTAATTGCTTCATCAACCTGAGCTGCAGGTACAACAACGCTCATACCAACACCCATATTATATGTATTGAACATATCACGTTCAGGAATGTTACCCCATTGAGCAATTGTGTTGAAAATTGGAAGAACCTTAACTGCAGACTTATTTATTTTTGCACATAAGCCATCAGGAATAGAACGAGGAATATTTCCGTAAAGGCCACCGCCTGTAATATGTGAAATACCTTTAACGTTAACCTTTTCAATAAGAGCGAGAATTGACTTAACGTAAATTCTTGTTGGCACAAGTAAAGCCTCTGCAATGCTTTTACCGCCTAATTCATCTCTTTTAACGTAAAGCTCAGGATTATTGTTATCAATATCAAAAACCTTACGGCACAAGCTGAAGCCATTGGAGTGAATACCTGTTGACGCAAGAGCAATAACAACGTCACCAACAGACATTTTGCTGTTATCAATCATTTTCGGTTTGTCAACAATACCTACTGCAAAGCCTGCAAGGTCATAATCTTCAACAGGCATCAAGCCCGGATGCTCTGCAGTTTCACCACCGGTAAGAGCGCAACCTGACTGTACACAGCCCTCTGCCACACCACTTACGATTTCTGCAATTTTTTCAGGAATGTTTTTGCCGCAAGCGATATAATCAAGAAAATAAAGTGGCTTTGCACCAACGCAAACAATATCGTTTACACACATAGCTACTGCATCAATACCGATTGTATCGTGTTTATCCATAAGAATAGCTAATTTAACCTTTGTACCGCAACCGTCAGTACCTGAAACTAATACAGGATGCTCCATACCTTTTGCAAAACCAAGGTCGAAGCAACCGCCGAAGCCACCAACATCATCCATTGAGCCTTCGTTACGTGTTCTTTTAATGTGCTTTTTCATAAGCTCTACTGCTTTGTAACCGGCAGTAATATCTACACCTGCTGCTGCATAACTTTCTGATCTTGAGTTATTCATATCTATTCTCCTTAAAATTCTTTGTTAATTAACCTTTACCGTTCCAGCAGTAAGTACACACTTCATCTGCCGGAAGACCGATTGCCTTTATAATACCGTCAAGTGTCTGGAACTCCAATGATGCGAAATTAAGCTTTTCGCAAATAGCCTTTCTCATTTTTTCACCGCGCTCTGTTGAAGCATCGCTGTATTCTTCAAGATGCTTAAAGCCCTCTTCACCTTCAAGCTCCATAATTGTTGCTCGTGAAATAAGCTCCATTTCAGATGTTGCTCTTGAAAAATTCAAGTACTTGCATCCGTACATAATCGGAGGGCAAGCAGAACGCATATGAACCTCTTTAGCACCGTTTTCATAGAGGAAATCAACAGTTTCTTTAAGCTGTGTACCTCTTACAATACTATCATCAACAAAAAGGAGCTTTTTGTTCTGAATAAGGTCGTGAACAGGAATCTGCTTCATTTTTGCTACCCTGCTACGCTCCTTCTGATTAGACGGCATAAAGCTACGCGGCCACGTAGGAGTATATTTAATAAACGGTCTTGCAAAAGGAACTGAGCTTTCATTTGCATAGCCTATTGCATGAGGAGTACCTGAATCAGGAACACCGCTTACATAGTCAAGGTCCTGAGCAATGCCAAGCTCCTTATCCCTCTGAGCCATTATCTGACCGTTTCTGTAACGCATTATTTCAACGTTTACACCCTCATAACAGGATGTAGGGTAACCATAATAAGACCAAAGGAACGCGCAAATTTTCTTTTTCTTACGCGGAGCACTTAAAACCTCAACACCGTCGCAGGAAACCTCTACGATTTCGCCGGGACCAAGCTCCTTATAATCCTCATAGCCTAATTTTTTATAAGCAAAGTCCTCAAAGGATACACAGTAGCCATCTTCCCTTTTACCTATAAGAACGGGAATTCTGCCGAATTTATCACGGGCTGCCAAGAGTTTACCGTCTTCTTTAAGAATGAGAATTGAAGCAGTACCGTCAATAACATCCTGAGCAAACTTAATACCCTCGGCAAAATCACTTTTCTGGTCTATCATTGCGGCAACAAGCTCAGAAGCATTAATGCCTGTAACACCTGTTGTTGTCATAGCGCCGAAGTGACCGCCACTAAAAGAAAGGTACTGATTAACAAGAGCATCGCTGTTATTAATAATACCGATTGTACAAATAGCATAAAGACCGTGATTGGAACGGATTAAAAGAGGCTGAGCATCACTATCACTGATGCAACCTATTGCTGATTTACCTTCCATTTCATCAAGAATCTTTTCAAACTTTGTTCTGAATGGTGAATTTTCTATTTTATGAATTTTTCTTTGCATACCTAATTCGGCATCCATAGCAGCCATACCTGCTCTGCGTGTTCCCAAATGAGAATGATAATCAACACCGAAAAATGTATCAAGAACTGCATCATTCTTTGATGCTACTCCAAAAAAACCGCCCATATGGCACCTCTGTATTAAATAAATTAATTAGTTGTTATATTTATCTTCAATTGCTTTGTTTTTTGATAAAACAGTAGCAGTATCGTTTGCTCTTTTATCGGCTAACTTCTTTTCAAGTGCTTCATCTGAAAGTGAAAGCATTTCAATTGCCAATAACGCTGCATTAGCAGCACCGTCAATTGCAACTGTTGCAACAGGAATACCGCTTGGCATCTGAACTGTTGAAAGAAGCGCTTCCATACCGCCTAAATTCTGTGACTTAATAGGAATACCTATAACAGGTAATGTTGTGTTTGCAGCAATAGCACCTGCAAGATGTGCTGCCATACCTGCTGCGGCAATAATCACGCCAAAACCGTTTTTACGTGCATTTTCTGAAAATTCTTTTGCTTCAACAGGAGTTCTGTGAGCAGAAAAAACATGAACCTCAAAAGGAACCTCAAAATCTTTAAGTGTGTTTATTGCTTTTTCAACAACAGGTAAATCGCTATCGCTACCCATTATGATTCCAACTTTTTTCATAACATATCTCCATCCTTTTCTAAAAAATACATAAAGGCACACTTATCCTCAAAGAACAAGTGCGCCCAGACGGTCGGCTTAAAGTCTGTTACCAAAATGGTTCCTATTCCTCTGTGGTAAGCTCCACACAATCCCGTCAGTTATAGGCAGACTTTTCACTACACTAATTTTACCATAACGGCAAAATCAGGTCAAGGCGCGAAAGGTATAAAAAACCTTTCTGAAATACTCTTAATATGTTTATTTTGCTAATACTACATTTACTTTGCCTGTGTTTCACAATAAAGACAACGATAAACGCCCTTATCTCTGTCTGTCAATTTAAAAATATGATTTATTTCTTGTTCTGTGGTTGTTATACAACGCGGATTTTTGCATTTGATAACGTTTGTAAGAGTTTCAGGTAATTCAAGCACCTTTTTTTCTACAAGAACGCCGTTACGAATAACGTTGATTGTTGCGCCCGGGTCAACGTAACCGATAATATCAAGATTCAAATCAATCTCATCATCAATTTTAATAATATCCTTTTTAAATCTTTTGTGACTTGTTGCGTTTCTGATTATGGCAACAGGACAATCAAGATTATCAAGGCCCAAAAGTTCATATATACGCATTCCGCGACCTGCAATAATGTGGTCGATAACGAAACCGTTAGTAATAGAATCTATATTCATCCTTGTGCCTCCTCTAAAAGTTTAAGAATAAGAGCCATACGAATATATTTACCGTTAAGAACCTGCTTGAAGTAACAAGCTCTCGGATCATCATCCACCGCAACGGAAATTTCATTGACACGAGGAAGCGGATGCATTATTGAAAGTGTTTCTTTTGCATTTTTAAGCTTTTTAGGTTCAAGAATGTAGCTGTCCTTAAGGCGAAGATAATCTTCTTCGTTAAAGAAGCGTTCCCTTTGAACACGTGTCATATAAAGAATATCAAGGTCACCTATTACACTTTCCAAATCTGTTGTTTGCTCGTATGGAATGTTTTTTCTTTTAAGAACGTCTTTTTTTACATAACTGGGAAGCTTCAACTCTTCAGGAGAAATAAGCACAAATTTAAGTCCGCTGTATCTTGAAAGCGCGCTTATAAGAGAGTGAACTGTTCTGCCGAATTTAAGGTCACCGCAGAAGCCTACTGTGAGGTTATTGAATGTACCCTTTTCACGACTGATTGTGAGAAGGTCTGCAAGAGTCTGAGTAGGGTGATTGTGGCCACCGTCACCTGCATTGATAACAGGGATACTTGCATTTTGTGCAGCAACCAATGGCGCACCCTCTTTAGGATGACGCATTGCAATAATATCGGCATAGCAACTGATAGTTTTTGCAGTATCGGCAACGCTTTCGCCCTTTGCGGCAGAAGAGCTGTTTGCCTCAGAAAAACCAATTACGCTACCGCCCAGCTCAAGCATTGCCGCTTCAAAGCTGAGACGTGTACGTGTTGACGGTTCAAAGAAAAGTGTTGCAAGCTTTTTGCCCTTGCACTTTTCTGAATATTTTGCAGGATTTTCAATAATATCGTTAGCAATTGCAATAAGCTCATCTAACTCCTCTATTGAAAAATCCAGAATATCAATAAGACTTCTCATATATAATTTCCTTTCATTACGATAAGGTAAAGGATTTTGTTTTATTCTTTAGCGCCGTTAATTTCAAGATATTTTTTAATTCTGTCAACGTTTTCGCGATTCTTTTCATCCTCTTCAAGATATTCAATAATATCGTAAACGTCTACAACTGAATATACAGGGAAACCGTATTCCTCGCCTACTTCTGCCATAGCAGATTTTTCTGTCTGACCTTTTTCCTTACGGTCAACCATAACAAATGTTGCGGCAACCTTTGTACCCTTAAGACCTGAAAGGATTGACATGCTTTCACGGATTGCAGTACCTGCAGTAATTACATCCTCAACAATAACGATTTCTTCGCCTTCCTGTGGTTTGTAACCAACAAATACGCCACCTTCACCATGGTCCTTTTCTTCCTTACGGTTAAAGAAGAACGGAACATCAAGACCGTTTTTAGCAAGAGCAACTGCAACAGAAACTGCAATCGGAATACCCTTGTATGCAGGACCGTAAAGAACAGTTTTTTTGTTGCCTACCTTTTCAAAATATGCTTTTGCATAGAATTCGCCTAATTTACAGATTTGTTCACCTGTTTTAATATCGCCTGCGTTAATGAAATATGGAATTTTTCTGCCGCTTTTTGCAGTAAAATCACCAAACTTAAGAACGCCTGCACCTTCCAAAAATTGTATAAACTCTCTTTTATAGCTTTCCATTAAAATATCCTCCTATATTTAAGCTGAATTAATCGCAGAATTCAGCTACACATCTGTTATATGCAGCAACAGGGTCCTCTGCAGCAGTAATCGGTCTGTCTACAACGATATAATCTGAGCCGATTTCTTTTGCCTGTGCAGGAGTCATAACTCTCTTCTGGTCACCAATATCACCATCTGCAAAACGAACACCCGGAGTAATTGTAAGGAAATCCTTACCGCAAGTTTCGTGAACCTTACCTGCTTCAAGTGGTGAACAAACAACACCGTCAAGACCTGCAACCTTTGCATTGTGTGCATAGTGCATAACAACCTTATCAATAGGCTCTTTAATAAGAAGATCATTTTCCATTGATTCCTGGTCTGTTGAGGTAAGTTGAGTTACAGCAATAAGAAGCGGTCTTGTACCGTCAGGTCTTGTAAGACCTTCAAGTGCGCCCTCCATCATACGTATTGTACCTGATGCATGAAGGTTTGTAATATCAACATCAAGATTTGAAAGCACTGACATTGATTTTTTTACAGTATTAGGAATATCGTGAAGCTTGAGGTCAAGGAAAATCTTATGACCTCTCTTTTTAATTTCTCTTACAATCTGAGGACCTTCTGCATAAAGAAGCTCCATACCGATTTTAACAAAAGGCTTTCTTTCTGTGAATTTGTCAAGAAATTCATACACCTTTTCTGCACTTGCAAAGTCGCAAGCAACAATTACGTCTTTACCCATTATTTTGTACCTCCAATTATACTACTGAGATTATCTATTCCGTACTTATCCATTACACGTGGCAAGTCATCAATGATGTTTTTGCAAGCTAACGGGTCAATTAAGTTTGCGGCACCTACCTCTACTGCAGTAGCACCTGCAAGCATAAGCTCAATAACATCCTCTGCAGTTGTTACGCCACCCATACCGACAACGGGAATATTTACTGCATTCGCAACCTGATAAACCATTCTTACTGCCACAGGGAAAATTGCGCTGCCTGAAAAGCCACCCATTTTATTTGCAATAACAGGCTGCTTTGTTTTAAGGTCTATGCGCATACCAAGAAGAGTATTTATAAGACTGATACCGTCTGCGCCTGCCTCTTCACAAGCCTTTGCAATTGCAACAATATCTGTTACATTTGGTGAAAGCTTAAT
>JAZUMM010000183.1:0-9462 GCA_045603625.1 Acutalibacteraceae bacterium
CAAGGCCAAGGGGTACACCACGTATTGCCAATAGGTTACTTAAGCGTTCACGTGACTATGCACAGGTTGTGGGCAACGGTGTTATTACTGTTGAAATGGCTCAGCAAGCTCTTGAAAGAATGGAAATTGATGAATTAGGTCTTGATTTAGTAGACAGAAATCTGCTGAAAGCTATGATAGAAAATTACAACGGTGGTCCTGTCGGGCTTGAAACAATTTCTGCATTAATAGGAGAAGAAGCGGTTACAATAGAGGATGTGTATGAGCCGTATTTGATGCAGCTTGGTTTTTTGGCAAGAACTCCTCGTGGCAGAAAAGTAACACCTGCAGGATATGAGCATTTAGGATATTCAATTGCGGCGGAAGATAACGTTACTCAAGGTACATTTGACTCTTATTGATTTATGGAGGTCTTAGAATGGCTAGATTATTCGGTACAGATGGCGCAAGAGGTGTAGCAAACACAGAAATTACTTGTGAGCTTGCAATGCAAATAGGCAGAGCGGCAGCAATGGTTTTAACAAATCATATCAATAAACGTCCATGTGTCCTTATTGGTATGGATACAAGAGCTTCTTCTCAGATGCTTGAAGCATCTATTGCGGCAGGGCTTTGCTCTGTTGGTGCAGATGTTATTCTCCTGGGTGAAATTCCCACACCTGCAGTTGCTTATCTTGTTCGCAAATACGAGAGTGATGCAGCGGTAATGATTTCTGCTTCTCATAACCCTTGTGAATACAACGGCATTAAAATCTTTCAGAATAACGGCTATAAGCTTCCGGACAGTCTTGAAGAAGAAATCGAAAGCATTATTCTTGATAAAAAGCAAGTTCCGCCAATAAAGGTTGGTGGCGAAGTAGGTAGAATTACACGTTCTAAAACTGCTCGTTCAGATTATATTAAATATCTTCTTGGTATTGCAAAAAATGATTTATCAAAATTTGAAATTGAAGATTTAAACGGCTTAAGAATTGCAATAGATTGTTCCAACGGCTCCGCATCACTTACTGCGCCTGAATTGTTTATGAATCTTTGTGATAATTGTCTGTTTGTTGCATCTCATCCTAACGGAACAAATATTAATCACAATTGCGGTTCAACTCATCTTGAGGTTTTGCAGGATTTTGTTGTACGAAATAAATGTGACGCAGGTCTTGCTTTTGACGGTGATGCCGATAGATTTTTGGCAGTTGATGAAAACGGTGATGTTGTTGATGGCGACAAGTTAATTTCCATCTATGCAAAGCACCTTAAAGATAAGGGTGAGCTTAAAAATAACACGGCAGTTGTTACCGTTATGAGTAATATGGGCTTTTTTGAGTTCTGTAAAACGAATGGAATAAATTGCGAAAAAACAAAAGTAGGGGACAGGTATGTTCTTGAAAATATGGTTGCTAACGATTATACAATTGGCGGTGAGCAGTCAGGTCATATAATTTTCCGTGAACATGCAACAACAGGTGACGGTCAGCTATCTGCTCTTAAGCTTCTTTGTATTATGAAAGAAACAGGTAAAACATTGTCACAGCTTGCAAGCGGAATGCAGGTTTTCCCTCAGGTGCTCGTTAATGTTCGTGTGTCTGATTTCGGTAAAGCAAAATTCCCTCACGATAAAGAAGTTAAGCATGCAATTGAGGTTGCAGAAAAGGAATTGGGCTCGGAGGGCAGAGTTCTTGTACGTGTTTCAGGTACTGAACCACTTGTGAGAGTTATGCTTGAAGGCAAGGATGAAGAAAAAATAAAGGTTCTTTGCCAGGAGCTTGTTGAAGTTATTAAAGAAAGGTTAATCTGATGCGAATCTCAAATGGTTGGAAAGATTACGAATTAATTGATTGTTCCGATGGTGAGCGTCTTGAAAGATGGGGCGATATTCTTCTCATTCGTCCCGACCCTCAGGCTTTATGGAACACAAAACGTGAAAATCCATTATGGAAAAATGCACATGCAAGGTATATTCGCTCTAATTCAGGCGGTGGTGCATGGCAGTTTTATAAAAAAATTCCGGAAGTATGGCAAATTAAATACAGAGATTTATCCTTTAATCTTAAGCCGATGGGCTTTAAGCATACAGGTGTTTTTGTAGAGCAGGCATGCAATTGGGATTTTGTAAGAGATGTTATTGAAAAAAGCGGCAGAAACGATGTTAAGGTGCTTAATCTTTTCGGTTATACAGGAGCCGCAACAATCAGTGCATTAAAAGCAGGCGCTTCCGTTTGTCACGTTGATGCTTCAAAGGGTATGGTTCAATGGGGTAAGGAAAATGCTGTTTCCACAGGTGTTGCAGATAGGAGCGTGCGGTGGATTGTAGATGATTGTATGAAGTTTGTTGCCCGTGAAATCAGGCGCGGTAATAAATACGACATAATCATTATGGACCCGCCGTCATATGGCAGAGGTCCGGGCGGAGAGGTCTGGAAGCTTGAAAACGAAATTTACGGCTTTGTTGACCAATGCAAAGAGCTTTTAACAGATGATTCTCTCGCAGTACTTATTAATTCATATACAGCAGGTGTCTCTCCTGCAGTAATGAGTTATATTCTTAATACAACAGTTGCAAAACGGTTTGGTGGGCATGCTCAGGCTGATGAAATCGGTTTACCTGTAACTCAGACAGGTCTTGTGCTTCCTTGCGGTTCAACTGCTATATGGACAAAATAGATATGAAAAAGATTATTGAATTTAAAGATGTTTCCTTTCAATATGATGAAAGTGAAGAAAATGTCTTAAAAAATGTAAATATAGATTTTTATGAGGGTCAGTTTACTTGTGTTTTAGGTCATAACGGCTCAGGTAAATCAACTCTTGCAAAATTAATCAACTCTTTGTTGGTACCGTCTCAGGGTAAGGTTATTTCTTTCGGATATGATACTTCGGAAGAAAAGAATGAAATAGATATAAGAAGAAATATCGGCATGGTTTTTCAAAATCCCGATAATCAGATTGTTGCCACAATTGTTGAAGATGACGTTGCATTCGGACCTGAAAATCTAGGTGTTCCTCGTAAGGAAATCCGTCAGCGTGTTGATGATGCTTTGAAAATGGTTGATATGTACGATTATCGTAAGCATGAGCCTCATCGTCTTTCCGGCGGTCAGAAGCAACGCGTTGCCATTGCAGGTGTAATAGCAATGCAAACAAAGTGCATTGTTCTTGATGAGCCAACAGCAATGCTTGACCCTAAAGGCAGAAAAGAAGTAATGTCTGCACTTTTAAAATTAAAAAATCAGTTAGGTATATCAATTATTCTTGTTACTCATTTTATGGATGAGGCAGTAAAGGCAGATAGAGTAGTTGTTATGAATAACGGTGAGGTTACTCTTGATGGCACACCGTCAGAGATTTTTAAAAATTCAGAGCTTCTTGCATCAATCGGTCTGACCGTTCCCAAGCCACTTGAATTAGCAGTCAGGTTAAGGGATGCAGGTGTAAAAATTAACTCTGACCCTTTAACTGCAGAAGAATTTGCAGAGGAATTTAAAAAAATATAAACAGAGGTAGTAAAAATGTCCGTTCTTTCGGTGAAAAATTTAATATATGGCTATTCCAAGGGCACACCGTTTGAAAAGGGCGCGCTAAATAACGTTTCGGTTGATTTTGAGGATGGTAAAATTATTGCTTTAATCGGTCATACCGGTTCAGGTAAAAGTACACTTCTTCAACACCTTAACGGTCTTTTAAAGGCTGATTCGGGCGAGGTTTTGTTTGACGGTGTAAACATTCACTCTTCTAAAGAAACTCTTCGTAAATGCCGTTTTAACGTCGGCCTTTGCTTTCAGTATCCTGAACAACAGTTATTTGAATCAACTGTTTACAAGGATATTGCTTTTGGTCCTGTTAATATGGGCCTTAACGATAATGAAATTAACGAGCGTGTTCACGAGGCATTAAAGTACGTTAATCTTCCTGAAGAATATTTGTCAAAGTCACCATTTGATTTATCAGGCGGTGAAAAACGCAGGGTGGCAATTGCAGGAGTTCTTGCAATGAAGCCTAAGGTGCTTGTTCTTGATGAGCCTACGGCAGGTCTTGACCCGGTAGGTAAAGGTAATTTACTTAAATTAATTACCGAATATAACAGAACAACAGGCAATACTGTTATTTTCGTTTCTCATAATATGGATGATGTTGCTCTTATTGCAGATAAGGTTATTGTTATGAATAACGGTGAGGTTTGTATGCAGGGCACAGTAGAAGAGGTTTATTCCCAAGGCGAAAAGCTTTCATCTCTCGGGCTTGATATTCCTGAAATCACTTCAGTTTTTCTTGAGTTGAAAAAGTCAGGCTTTGATTTGGGTAAAACGGAGTATACCGTAGATGGTGCAGTTACATCTATACTTAACTACCTTTCAAAAGGAGGTAAGTTATGATTAAAGATATAACCATAGGTCAGTATTTTCCGGGCAGATCCTTTATACATAGGCTGGATGCCCGCACAAAAATATTGCTTACCGTCCTTTTTCTTGTGTTCACTTTTATATGTAAGAATTTTTATTCTTTAGCTCTTATTACATTTGTCGGTATAGCTTCTTATGCTTTTTCGCGTATATCGCCAAAGGTTGTAATTAAAAGTCTTAAACCGCTTTTACCTATTATTTTGCTTACAACAATTCTTCAGTTGTATTATGTTAGAGACGGTAACGAGATTTTTACGTGGAAGTTTATTCATATAACCGATAACGGCGTGTATATGTCAATATTCATTACAGTAAGAATTATGGTTTTGCTTCTTGTAAGCTCACTTCTTACCTATACTACTCAGCCTACTGATTTAACAGACGGCATTGAAAAGCTTTTGTCACCTTTAAAGGCGTTTAAGGTTGATGTTCACACCTTTGCAATGATGATGACAATTGCTTTAAGGTTTATTCCTACACTTGTAGATGAAATTGACCGTATTATTTCTGCACAAAAGGCAAGAGGCGCAGACTTTGAAAGCGGTAATTTTATAAAAAGAATAAAAGCATTGTTCCCCATATTTATTCCTTTATTTGTTTCTGCTTTTAAAAGAGCATTTGAACTTGCAGATGCAATGTCATGCAGATGTTATACGGGCGGTAGCGGCAGAACAAGGTTTCGTCAGATGAAATTTTCATGGCGAGATATAGTTGCAACGGTTATTATAATTGCAATGAGTGTATTTGTGATAATTTTTAATTTGAGTTTTGCTAAAATTATTTAATATGAGAAATTTGTTGTTTAAAATAGCTTATGACGGTTCTGCTTTTCACGGTTGGCAACAACAGGAAAATGCAGTAACTGTGCAAGGCGAATTGAAAAAGGCTTTTAAATTACTTACAGGTGAAGATGTTAATATAACAGGTTGCAGCAGAACAGATGCAGGTGTTCATGCTAACGAGTATTTTTTTAATGTTAAAACAAATTCAACAATTCCTGTTGAAAGCTTTCCCGTTGCCTTGGCTTCATCAAAGCTACCGGGAGAAATTTCAGTATATTCTTGTGCTGAGGTTGAAGATGATTTTAATGCTCGCTTTGACTGTAAGAAAAAAGAGTATATTTATATCTTTGAAAATACGCAGGTGCCTTCACCGTTTAATTATAAGCGTGCTTGTAATTATAAGTATAAGATGAATGTTGAATTAATGAACAAAGCATCACAGCATTTTGTTGGTGAATATGATTTTGCTGCCTTTTGTGCTTCAGGTGCTCAGGTGTTATCAACAGTCAGAACTATTTATTCCGCTTCTGTCGAACGTGATGGCGATTTCGTTGTTTTTCGCGTATGCGGTAACGGCTTTCTTTATAATATGGTGCGTATTATGGCAGGTACCTTATTGTATGTTAATAACGGTAAAATAGATGCGGATTCTATTCCTGCGATTATTGAAGGTAAAGACAGAACAAAGGCAGGTATTACAGCCGAGCCTCAAGGTCTTTATTTGAACAAAGTATATTTTTAGGTGACGTAAATGAAAGTTAAATTAACCGAACTTAACACAGGCTATAAAGGTGAAAAAAAGGTTTCGCGTCTTTCTGAAAAGGGTCGTGCAAAAATTGTAATTGCAATTACACTTGTGGTTGTTTTTATTGTAACGTTTATTCTTTCCTCTGTCGGTGTAATTCCTCTTGATGCGCTTTTATTAAAAGCTAAGGTTTCTGTTACAGGCAGTAATGAACGTTTCCCTTTAGCTGTTAATACAGAATCATCTCTTGTAACAGATGTTATCGGTGATAATATTGTTATTCTTACAACAGAAAGTGTTGTTATTTATTCGCAAAACGGCAAGCAGCTTCTTAATCATCCTCATGTTTTTGCAAAGCCTGCAATATCTATTAACGGCAAAAAAGCAATTGTGTATGACAGGGGCGGTAAAAGCTTTGTTTTAATTAATGATGCTGAAGTTGTGTACGAAGGTAGTGCAGACAGTATTATTTTTTCTGCTGAATACGGTAAAGATGGTAATTATGCATTGGGCATTAAGGGTGAGGGTGCAACAAGCTCCTTGCTTGTATTTAATAAATCCAACAACCTTATTTTCCAATGGAATTGTGCTCAGGAGCATATAGTTTCCATTTCTTTATCAAACGACGGTAAATATGCAGGTGCCGCTGTTCTCGGAGTTGAAAACGGTGATGTTTTTACAACGGTGCATTATTTCGGCTTTGATTATAAAGAACCGCTTAATACACAAAAAATCCCCGGTGTTTCTGCCTTGGATTTGAAGTTTACTAAATTTGATTTGTTAACACTTCTCACTAATGAGGGTGTTTACGTGATAAATGATAAAAATGAAAAATTTACAACAGTAACAACGTATTATTCCTCTGAATTTAATTCGTGTGATTTTTCCGATAACGGCAGATATGTTGTTGCTCTTGCAAAATACGGTAGTGAAAATAACTTCCAGGTAGATGTTTACAATAAAGACGGTGAGCTTAAAACAACTGTTTCCACAGATTTTGCAGTAAAAACTGTAAGGATGTCTGATAAGTATATATTTATTTTAGGTGATGCTAAAATAATGGTATATAATCTGAGCGGTGTTAATGTTTCAACAATTTTATACAAGGGCGAAGCACATTCCATTTTGCCTACGGATGATTTTGTTTATATAACGTCGCTTGATAAAATTACAAGATGCTTCTCCTACGGAGATGCCAATATTGAGTTAAATCAGGAGGTATAGATATGAATATTTTTGATATCGTTATCGTGTTAATTGCAGTCGTTGTTATTATACTGTCTGCAAAAAAAGGTTTCGTTTCATCTTGTCTTGATGCTTTGTCAGTCGCAATTTCTTCCCTTGCATCATATAAGCTTTGTACAGTTGTATCAGATGCATTATACGATTTCTTTATTAAGGATTTAATCAAAACAGAGTTTAAGCAAGCTCTGGATGATATCAGCTCATCTGCTACACTTGATGAAAAGGCAACCGCAATGATTCAATCCTTGCCTGAAACTGCACGTAAATTAGCAACAGGTATGGGAATTAATATTAATAACGTTACAGGCTCTGCAATTAATTCTCAGATGGATAATGAAGCATTAATAGAACAAATGGCTTCATCTATGGCGTATGATGTTATGATTAAGTTTGTTGAGGTTATTGTTTTTATTGCATTGTTTGTTATTTTTGCTCTTGTTATACGTTTTGTTTCAAACTTCTTTTCACATAATCTTTCCAAGCTTCCTGTTGTCGGCACTGTAGATACAATTTTAGGTGGTGCACTTGGTGCAGTTAAGGCGTTGATAATTCTTCTTGCAGGCAGTGCTTTATTATACATAATTGCAAAAACTGCAGAGCCGGGTTCAACCTTACAACAAATTGAAGCATCAAAGATTTATATGTTTATGGTAGAAAATAATCCGATCATTCACATTTTTACAGGAGGTAACGTATAATGAAGGATTTATTTAAAGGTTGTTGGACAATACCTAATTTACTTAGCTTACTCAGAATTCTTGTAATTCCGTTTTTTGCTTATTTCTTTATTCAGGGCAATGCAGTTCTTGCAATAGTTATGCTTGCATTATCAGGCATTTCAGACTTTTTAGATGGTAAAATTGCCCGTAAATTTAATCAGGTTAGTGATTTGGGTAAGGTGCTTGACCCTGTGGCAGATAAGCTTACACAAATTACCTTGGCAATTCTTTTATTTATTTCATTTAATGGCGCACAAGATAATAATCTTAAAGCATTCAGTTGGGTTTTCCTTGTATTTATAATTAAAGAGGCTGTTATGGTGCTCTTTGGCGGTTTAATGATTGTTATCGGTTTACGTCCGAGCGCAGCAGAAATTTTCGGCAAGGTATCAACCTTTGCGTTTTATGCAATAATGCTTCTTGTTGTTGCATTTGGTCCTGAAGTCGGCTTGCTTAAAAATTTGTGGGCTATTCCTTCAACTGTAATGATGGTGCTTGTTGTTGTTTCTGCAATATTAACAGTAATTGCATTTTTCAGTTATTTACCGGATACATTCCGTCAATTTAAAAGTCTTAAACAAAAGAAAAACTAATCTCAGGAGATATACATGAACAATAAAATGATATGCAGTAAATGCAAACAACGTCCTGCAGTTATTTTCGTTTCTCGTGTTGAGGGCGATAAAACATCACAGGAAGGCTTTTGCATTAAATGTGCCAGCGAATTAAATATTGGTCCCATCAAACAAATAATGCAGAATATGGGCATTACGGAAGAAGAGCTTGATGCTGTTAGTGAACAGTTCGGCGATATGATGGATAATATGGATGGTTTTCAGTTGGGCGGAGCAGGCACAATGCCGTTTATGCAGAATTTTCTTAACAATAATTCTGCAAATGGTGAAAACTCAGATATGGATGGAGAATCTTCAGATAGTGAAGAAGATTCATCTGATTCAAAAAAATCAAAAAAGAAAAAGAATAAACATAAAACAAAAAGAAAGTTTTTAGGCTCTTATTGTACAGATTTAACTGCTAAAGCACGCGAAGGCAAAATTGACCGTATTATTGGCAGAGAAACAGAAATTTACCGTGTTACTCAGATTTTGTGCAGAAGAACTAAAAATAATCCTTGTCTTATTGGTGAGCCGGGTGTCGGTAAAACTGCAATCGCAGAAGGACTTGCACTTAAAATTGCTTCAGGTGAGGTTCCTGCAAGAATTGCTGATAAAGAAATTCATCTTCTTGATCTTACTGCCCTTGTTGCAGGTACTCAGCACCGTGGTCAGTTTGAAAGCAGAATCAAAGGTCTTGTTGATGAGGTAAAAGAAGAGGGCAATATTATTCTTTTCATAGATGAGGTCCACAATCTTGTAGGTACAGGTGATGCCGAAGGCTCAATGAATGCCGCAAATATTCTTAAGCCTGCGCTTTCACGTGGTCAGATTCAGGTTATTGGTGCAACAACCTTTAACGAATACAGAAAGCATATTGAAAAGGACGCAGCTCTTGAAAGACGTTTTCAGCCTGTTAAGGTTGAAGAGCCTTCAGTTGAAGAATGCTTTAAAATGCTTGTT
>JAZUMM010000184.1:0-6137 GCA_045603625.1 Acutalibacteraceae bacterium
TGGAATCATTTCTGATGATAGTGAAATTAACATTTACGGCGGTAAATATACCGGCAACAGTGTAAGTACGTCCGGAGAAAGTGTTTACGGCGGCGCATTTTATAACTTCGCAGATCTGAGAGTTTACGGCGGCTTGTTTGAGAATAACTCAGCAGTCAGAGCCGGTGCTTTCTATAATTACAGAAGATTATATATATATAATGGCGTAATTCAGAACAACTCTGCATCAACATACGGCGGTGCAGTTTATCAGCCTAAAAGTTCAGGTGCTATTATGTATCTTGGCGGAGATAACGAGATAGTTGAAAGTAAAGTTGTTTTCAAAAATAACACAGCTAAAAACGCGGGTGCAGTTTATTCTACAGGAAGAATTTTTGCTCAGGATACCATTTTTGAAGGGAATACTGCAACTGAAGATAATGGTGGTGCTATCTTTACTTCCGGAGATTATAATGTAGTAGAACTTGAAAATGTAACCTTTATCAATAATTCAGCTGTTACATATGGCGGAGCGGTTTATTCCAGCTCGCAGACAACTCTTTCAAGCTACGATATAAGCTTAAAGGCCAAGAACGTCAGCTTTTCAGGAAACAGCAGTAAATCCGGCGGAGCGGTTTATTTGTTAAACGGCGTAAAGTCATTTTTTGAAAATTGTTCATTTACAGAAAACTCAACGTCTGCAAACGGCGGTGCGATATTTAACACAGGGGCAGAACTGGAAATAGACAGAGCAGTTTTCAGAAACAACAATGGTTATCACGGTGCTGTGCTTTATACTGAAGAAACATCTGTTGTTACTCTTAACAACATCAATGCTTCAGGTAATGTTGCAACCAAAAACGGCGGTGTGATAAATGCAAACAATACAGTTTTAAATGTATATAACTCAATTATTGAAAACAACACTGCAAATGCAGGCAGCGGTTTCTATTTAAATACAAGTACATCAGGCGGTATATACAAAACATTATTTAACGAAAATATTTGTTATGACACAAATACTTCAAACAGTGCAGCCTTGTTTATATACACGGGCGGCACGGAAATGTTAGTTCACAGCTGTACCTTTACTGATAATACAACATCAGGTTTGGGTGGCGCTATGCTGATTTCCAACAAGACACAGGCAAAGCTTTATAATAATGTAGCTACAGGGAACAAGGCAGGAAAGGGAGCCGTACTTTATGAAACTACAGCAGGTACTGTTGTAAATATCAGCGGACTTACAGTTTCAAAAAATACTGCCGAATCGGGTGGTCCTGTAATTTGGGGTAATACCTCAAATGCAAAACTTTTCATTGATAAGTCAAACTATAAGGATTTAGATGCTACAGGTGCTCTGGATGATACATATTGGGCATCAGCTATTGTAAATAAGTTAACTGTTTCTCATGCAGAGATAGAAATTGAAGGTTATATTGATTACGGCAACGAAGATATGAGCGTTTTGTGGGATTCTGTTGACGTAAGAAATATTGACGAGCTTGAAGCTTCATTAAAGGCAGGGCATGAGAATATACGTGTGGCAGCCGATATTACAGTTAATAAAACTTTATATGTTGCATGCAACACTACATTGTTTGCAACCGACGAGTTTAAGGTTTTAAGAGATAAAAATTTTACAGGTGATATGTTTGTAGTTGGTGCAAATGCTGATGGTACACTTTGCGAAGATACTGTAAAGCTTGTTTTAGGTAACCCGACATCAAAGACGGCAGATATGCTTCTTATAGATGGTAATTCCGAAGCAAATAATGTAAGTGGTTCAGCACTTTATGTTACAGGAGCAGGGCAGGTAGATGTGTACGACAATACAACATTTACAAACAACAATAATAATGGCGGAAACTCTCGCAATGGGAATATCACAGGAGATGAATCAATAAGCGGCTCTGCAATTATGATTGCACAAGCAGGTGTTGTTAATATCCATGGCGGCTCATTTAAGAATAATGGTAAGGCATATAATTCCTTAAAGGGCGGTGCTATTTATAATAACGGTACATTAAATATAAACGAAGGTACATTTGAGGAAAATGCGGCAAGCTTAGGTGGTGCGATATATAATGCTTCTGCAGTAAATGCTGTAGGCGGCACATTTAAGAATAATAAGGCAGATAACGGCGGTGCCATATATAGTGAATCTGCTTTAATTTCAAAGGATGTGGACTTTGACGGCAATTTTGCTTTAAATGGCGGAGCAATATACAGCGAAAGCGGAAATATTGATATTAATGCTGTAACCCTTTTAAAAAATACTGCAACGGAAAAGGGTGGTGCCATCTATATTGCAGATGGCACATTTACAAGTTATGATGTAACCTTTAACGAAAACAATGCAAATGAAGGCGGTGCTTTGTATGTAAGCAGTGCAGAAGGAATTAACTGCACAGTTACATCAAATGAATTCATAAAGAACACTGCTGAAAAAGCCGGTGCGGTTTATATGAAGGCAGATGGCGCGGATATCAGCGGCTCAACCTTTACAGAGAATAAAGCTGATGATGGTGCTGGTATTTATATTGAAGAATGTAAAGATGTAATGATTATTTCTGCCAATGCGACAAAGAACAACGCTCAAAGCAGAGGTGGATTCATTTATGCAGAGGGTGCAGGTTTTACATTAAAGAACAGCACTGTTTCAAAGAATAGCGCAGAAGACGGCGGTGCAGTTAATCTTGTTAATGTTAAATCTGCAGATATCAATAATAATACAATACAGTCAAACATGGCGCTTTCAAAAGGTGGTGCTGTTTATACGGAGGGCAATACAGGAAACGTAAAACTTTTCGGTGGTATTTATAAGGCAAATAACGGCTATGAAGGCGGTGCAGTTTATATTAAAGAGGGTTCAGCTGAAGTATCAGGTGTTAAATTCATAGAAAACATCGCAGATATTGACGGTGGTGTTTTCTACCTTGAAAATTCAAAGAATGTAGTTATTCTTGATACAGAGGCAGACTCAAATACAGCAGATAATAATGCAGGTTTCATAAAGGCTGTTTCATCTGAATTCCAGATGTACGGTTGTGCTGTTAAGAATAACGAAGCGGGCCGTGATGGTGGTGCTGTTTCAATTGACAAAAATACATCGTCTGGTATATACACAAGTGTGTTTACAGGAAATACTGCAGGTAGAAACGGTGGTGTGGGAATTTTTGCATCAAATGGTGCAGAAAATATCATGCACAGCTGTACATTTGAAAATAACACAGCATCTAAAAAGGCGGGTGTTATATATGTTGAAAACGCAAGTGATGTAAAGCTTTATAACTCAAAGATGTCAGGAAATTATGCATCTACTGCTTCGCTTATGTATATAGATGATAACTCTACAGAAGTGACGGTTAATGGCCTAACATTATCAGGTAACAGTGCTCCGTTGATATGGGGTAATGATTCGCAGTCAGTTCTCAATATTAACAAATCAACCGTTTCGGATGAGTCAGGGAAGATAAATGATGATTACTGGAAGTCAGCAATAGTTAATAAGCTTACTGTAAATGATTTATCCGAGGAAGCACCTTTGTGCCCTGAGTACGGCAATGAGTCTACCGGCAATATGATTGATGTGGTTTCTGTTTCAAATTCACAGGAGCTTGAAAATGCAATCAGCAGCGGTGCAAAGAATATTCGTGTAATTGCAGATTTTGATATAGACAGAACATTCTATATTACATCTGACATAACTATATTCTCAACTACTAAAAGAGTTCTTACAAGAAGAGCAGACTTTGGCGGAGATATATTTGTTGTAGGTGAAAATGCAGACGGCTCAAATGCTTTGCTTGACGAAAAGGATATTAAGCTAACTTTGGGTAACCCGATGTCTGAAACCCCCAACCTTCTTACAATTGATGGTAATAGGGATAATATGACAGTTGATGTTACAGGTACAGTAGTATTTGTAAGCTTTGGTGCTAATGTAGATTTCCACAAAAACCTTACAGTTATAAATTGCCATAAGGTTGGTAACGAAAGAACCCACAGAGAAGTTTATTCTATGTCAAGACCTAATCGTATCGGTGGTTCTGTAAGTGTTGTAGGGGACGGTCTTTTAAATATTTATGGCGGTACATATAAGAATAATTCCGTAAGAGATGAAGATACATCAACAGAAGAGGGCCGTAACTCAACAGTCGGCGGGGTTTTCTATAACTCAGGTAATATAAGAATATATGACGGTTTGTTTGAAAACAACAGTGCAGCAAGAGGAGCTTTGGTTTATAACTATGGTATAATCAAACTGTTGGGTGGTACTTATCAGAACAACTATGCATCAAATACAGGTGGTGTTTACTATTCACCAAACTCTGCAGTTGCTCATTTGCTTATCGGTTCATTTGATTCAAACGAGACATCTGTTTTATTCAGGAACAATTCTGCTGCAAGCCACGCAGGTGTTGCATATTCAACTGTGTTAAACGGACTTGTTGTATATGGCGGTGCAGTGTTTGAAGAAAATAAAGCTCTCAACGGAAATGGCGGCGTTTTCTGTGTGTCCAGTATGCTTACTGCCAGAAACGCAGTATTTAAAAATAATAGCGCAAAGAATTACGGCGGTGTAATGTATCTTTCAAATTCATCAGATAAATATAAAACAAGATTTGTAAATGTTTCTGATTGTACATTTGAAACAAACTCAGCTGCATATGGTGGCGCAATGGCTTTATATGCATCATCTTCAAATTATGCCAACGGGGCAATTGTAACTGTTACAGATTCTGAATTTGTGGCAAATAACAGTTCAGGATCAGGTGGTGTAGCATTTTTAGACCGTAAGTCAAAGCTTACTATTAACAACTCAGTATTTGCAGAAAACACTGCAGGCAGCGAAGCTGGTGTATTATATCTGACAGGCGAGTCTGATGTAGATGTAACCGACAGCAGTTTTGAAAACAACACGGCAGCAGGTCACGGCGGTGCGTTCTCTATCAGAAGTTCAGCTTTTGATATGGATAATTCTACTGTCAGCGGCAACAGTGCTGTTAAGAACGGCGGTGCGTTCTATGTTTCATATATAAGCTCACGTGATGTAAACTCCGATGTAAGCGTTAAGGGTTCATATATATATGATAATACTGCTTCAGGCAGCGGTGGTGCTATGTATGTTACACGCCGTGCTATCGAAGGTGATACACATATTCTCACAGCTATAGATACTGATTTTTCAGGTAACACAGGTGATAATGGCGGTGCTGTATTACTTGCAGGTAAGTCAGGTGCGTACTTTAAGGATGTTACATTCACTGATAACTACGCTGCAAAGATAGATGGAGTTGGCGGTGCGCTCACTGTTTATGGTGGTGAAGTAGAAGCAGACGGTATTATATTTACGAGAAACTCTTCAAGAGATGCAGGTGGTGCTTTGTATGCAGATAACGGAGCAACAGTTGTGCTTAACGATGTGTCAGCATCTAAAAACACTGCTAAAGGTAACGGCGGATTTGCTTACACTACCTCGGTATATGTTAAAATGTATGATAGTACAATAAGAGCAAATACTGCAAAAAACGGCGGAGGTCTGTATCTTGCTACAGATGCAGGAGCTGAAATCTATAGCACAGAGTTCAGAGATAATAGTACAACCTCTGACAATGGCGGTGCATTATTCGTTTATACCGGAAGTAATGTTGAAACTATATTTAACGGCAATACCTTTATAGGAAACAGCTCAGCAAATGCCGGCGGTGCATTATATGTGTCAGGAGAAAGTAACACACAGATTTACAACACAACTGCAAAAGATAACAGTGCCGCATATGGCGGATTCATGTACGAAACAAAGGCATATACAAATGTTGTTTTGGCTAACCTTACCTTGTCGGGTAATACAGCAACTACGGGTGGACCTATAATTTGGGGTAATACTTACAATGCTGTGCTTAATATTGATAAGTCCACATATACAGACCTTGACACTTCATCAGAGCTGGATGATGCATACTGGGCGGCTGCTGTTGCAAATAAGCTTACTGTAAATGATGTTTCAGCACAGGCTCCTGATGCAGATGTTTATGAAGGTGAAGAAACGTCAGAGGAGACACCTTCTAAAACTAAAAATCCTGTATCTGTTCAGGATGTCTTTAAGCTTGCTCAGCAATCAAGCGATGCATATATAAACAGCGTTTATGACA